>NZ_DAIUCO010000235.1:0-8430 GCF_036846085.1 Noviherbaspirillum sp.
GGGATATAGCTGTTGCATATACCGCCGTTACGCAGCGTCAGTTCGCAAGGACACCAGGCCAGGTCGAGCAGATCCTCCGGCGGGTTAATCGACAGGCCGGCAATATGCTCGAATGGAATCCAGTAATAGTTGCCATCGACGAATGCTTCCAGGACAGGCCCGAGCCGGTTGTCCGCGTCCGCGAGCCACTCGAACGGCTCGCCGTTGATGGTGCCGCTGACGGTTGCCGCCTCGTCGAATGCCGCTGAAGCCAGAGCGGCACGTGGCTGGTCGCTTGTTTCGTGCAGCGCCTGCACGAGATACCCGACCCACCGCGGCGGTGTGCCGAGGAAGACCGGCGCAGTGGCGCCCGAGAAGACGGCATGGCGGGTTCGCTCGCAGGCGATGTTGCGTCGGTAGACCATCGCCGTATGTGCAAGGCTGGCATCGAATTGCTCGGCTGTATCGAGCTGCACGCTGGCGCGGTCCCAGTTGCCGTCGATCACCGCAAAGCGAAAAAGATGCAGTCGCGCATCCACGTCGCCCGGACTCTTGCGCAGGCGCGCCATCAGGTCCGCCTGCGCCGCCTTCGTATCTGTCACTCGCATGGTTCTTGTTCCTGATCGGGCAATCGGTTGACTCCCATCAGTCCGGCACGCGCAGCGCAGGCGTCCGGGCAATAAGGGCAGCCTGGCCAATGTAGCGGTCGAACGCCGACGCGGTCAATCGTACGAAAGCCGTATTGCCGGCGCCCTGCGGCGGCGCGACTATTTGCAGTCACAGTGCTGCCGGCGGCAGCGCCAGCCGCGCCGGCCTACAGCTTCAGTAGTAGTGCCGCGGCCCGTTTTTCCCATTAGAGTAGGTGTCAACCACGGCAGGCGTGCCTGGACCGCAGGAGAAAGCCGTTGATCGATCTTGAACAGTTCTGCAGCGCATTGGACCCGGCCCGGCCCGCCGGCGTCGATCTCGAATACGACGCCGATTTCCTCGCGCTCGAGAACGCGCAGAAAGGCAGGGGAGAGCGTCAGTTCGGCGATACCGTCATTCCCGCCGAGCCGCCCGACTGGAAACGCGTGCTGCAACAGGCCACTCTCCTGTCCGGCCGCACGCGCGACTTGCGCGTCGCCTGCGCAACGACACGCGCATTGACGCATCTGCACGGGCTTGCCGGACTGGTGCGCGGGCTTCAGCTGACCGACCGGCTCTGCCGCACGATGTGGGGCCATGTGTTTCCCGCGCTCGACGATACTGACGACAACGATCCGACGCTGCGGATGAATGCACTGGCGCCGCTGGCCGGCCGTGACGAGCTGCTGGCTGACCTGCGTGACTGCGTATTCCTGTCGGCGCGCGGCATGGGCGCCTGCACCGTGCGCCAGCTGGAGATCGCGCTCGGCATTCTGGCGCCGGGTGACCACGACACCGTACGCAATTTCGTCCTGTCGGATATCGACGGCCTGGCCACCGCCGCATACAACGACGGCACGTTCCGGGAGAACCAGGCGCAGCAGGCAATCGATCTCGTTCGGGACTTGCATGCCTGGCTGTCTGAACGCGTCGGTGCGGCGCAGGCGCCCGACCTGCAGCCGCTCATTGCGAGGCTGCGGCCGATTGCCGATTACGCACGCAAATTCATCACGGAAGATCGCCACGATCATCAGGAGCGATACGACGCCGGCAACGTCGCCGCCGAAAACCCCGGCGGAGAAGCGGCACCAGCGGCGCGGCATGCACCTGCCGCAATGCAGGTTCCCGGCGAAATCCGTACCAGTCAGGACGCGGCCCGCATGCTCGACCTGATCTGCGCCTACTTCGAGAAGAACGAGCCGACCAATCCCGCGCCCCTGCTGTTGCGGCGCGCCCAGCGGCTGGCGACCATGAATTTCTACGACATCGTGCGCGACATCGCGCCGGACGCCATCAACTCGGTGGAACTCGTCACCGGCGCCCGGGCGGAGCAATGACGCGCCCGATCCACGGAACCACACCATTTCATCAGGAGCTGCCATGGCACAAGGTCAAAAATTTATTGCCCGCAATCGCGCCCCGCGCGTCCAGATCGAATACGACGTCGAGGTATTCGGATCTCAGAAGAAGGTGCAGCTGCCGTTCGTCATGGGCGTGATGGCCGACCTTGCCGGCAGCCCGGCGGAGCCGTTGCCGCCGGTAGCGGACCGGCAGTTTGTCGAGATTGACGTCGATAACTTCGACGCCCGCATGAAGGCGATGAAGCCACGCACGCAATTCACCGTGCCGAATGTCCTTACCGGGGAAGGCAACATGCAGGTCGAAATGACCTTCGAAAGCATGGACGACTTTTCCCCCGGCGCGATGGCCCGGAAAGTCGAGCCGCTGCGCAAGCTGCTAGAAGCCCGCCAGCAGCTCAGCAACCTGATCACCTACATGGACGGCAAGACCGGCGCGGAAGGACTCATTGAACAGCTCCTGAAAGACCCGGATCTGCTGAAGTCGCTGGCAGCCGCGCCGAAGCAGGACCTTCACTGACCTCCACCGCACTCAATTGATTCAGTCCGCAGGAGAACGATATGGCAGAGCAGCAACTCGAACATCAGCAAGGCGCGGTCCAGTTCAACGACTTCGCACGCCTGCTCAACAAGGAATTCAAGCCCAAGACAGATGAAGCGCGCAGCGCTGTTGAAGATGCGGTCAAGACACTGGCACAGCAGGCGCTGGAAGGCACGCTGCTGCTCGAGCGCGACGTCGTCGACACCATCCAGGACATGATTGCGGCGCTGGATAAGAAATTGTCTGACCAGATGAACCACATCCTGCATCACCCGGATGTGCAAAAGCTGGAAGGCGCGTGGCGCGGACTGCATTACCTGATCAATAACACTGAAACCGACGAAATGCTCAAGATCCGGGTAATGAACATCTCGAAACCGGAGCTGCAAAAAACACTCAAGCGCTACAAGGGCACGAACTGGGACCAGAGCCCTCTGTTCAAGCAGATCTATGAAGCGGAATACGGGCAGTTCGGCGGCGAGCCGTTCGGCTGCCTGGTCGGCGACTATCATTTCGATCATTCGCCGCAGGATGTGGCGATGCTGTCGGAGATGGCGAAAGTGGCGTCGGCGGCGCACTGTCCATTCATTGCCGGCGCATCACCAAGCACGCTGCAAATGGATTCCTGGCAGGAACTATCCAATCCAAGGGACCTGACGAAGATATTCCAGACACCGGAGTACGCGGCATGGCGCTCGCTGCGCGACGAAGAGGATTCGCAATACATCGGCCTGGCGATGCCGCGCTTCCTGGCTCGCCTGCCGTATGGCCAGAAAACCGATCCGGTTGACGACTTCGCCTTTGAAGAAGACACGGCAAGCGGCGACCACAGCCGCTATACCTGGGCCAACTCCGCCTATGCGATGGCCACCAATATCACGCGGGCATTCAAGCTGTATGGCTGGTGCACGCAGATTCGCGGCATCGAATCGGGTGGCGCGGTCGCGGGTCTGCCGGTACACACCTTTCCCACCGACGACGGCGGCGTGGACATGAAATGCCCGACAGAGATTGCCATTTCCGACCGGCGCGAAGCAGAGCTGGCAAAGATCGGCTTCATGCCGCTGGTGCACAAGAAGAACTCGGACTTCGCGGCGTTCATCGGTGCGCAATCCTTACATAAGCCGGCCGAATATGAAGATCCCGACGCCACCGCGAATGCAAACCTGGGCGCGCGCCTGCCCTACCTGTTCGCGGTGTGCCGCTTTGCGCACTATCTGAAGTGCATGGTGCGCGACAAGGTGGGTTCCTTCAAGGAGCGCTCGGATATGGAGCGATGGCTTAACGACTGGGTGATGCAATACGTCGACGGCGATCCGTCGACATCGTCCGATGAAACAAAGGCGCAGCGCCCGCTCACGGCAGCGGAAGTGGTGGTGGAAGATGTAGAAGGCAATCCTGGTTATTACACGTCCAAGTTCTTCCTGCGGCCGCACTATCAGCTGGAAGGCCTGACAGTCTCGCTGCGCTTGGTCTCCAAGCTGCCATCGCAGAAAGCCGCCTGAGCGGTAAGGGAAGAGGGCGATGGCAGACTGCTTCATCCAGTTCGACCAGATCAGCGGCGAGTCGGAAGACGCCGAATTCAAGGGCGCGATCATGGTCGTCGGCTGGCGCTGGGGCGTGAACTGGCATGCCGAGCACGGCATGTCCGGGAAAAACATCGGCAAGGGCGATGTGCGCCACTTCAGCTTCACTCACCTCATCGACACCGCCTCGCCTGCGCTGATGGCCCGCTGCGTGCTCGGCAAGGAAGTACCGTCCGCCACCTTGTCGATGCGCAGGGCGGGCGGCACCGCGCAGCTCTATGCAAAGATCCAGTTCGATCGCGTGCGGCTGGTGAATGTGGATATCGAGCTTACCCAGCAGCGGGAACTCCCGGAGGAAGTGGTGACGTTTTCGTTTCAGCAGGTAAGGTATGAGTATGCGGCACAGGCTGCGCAGGGTGGTGGGAAAGGGGGGTGGGTGCCGTTTAGCTGGAATGCGAGTTTATAAAGACGAAGCAAAAACTTTAGTTTGTACTTTTTTAGCGTTTTAGCTGATGTTCAAGCAATATTGTACAGAGATCGAATGAAAAATAGAAAGTTCACACTAGAGCCGCTGGCTTGAAGCAGAACAGAAGTAAAGAAGTATATTAAACAATCTCATGACTTATACGCGTATCAATGTTCTGTTGTTAGTTTGGTTAAATATGATCAGGCACTTGTCGAGCATCGGCTTGCGATGAACTGGGCATGCACAATTTCTGATTTTGAGGAGAATATGTATGCAGTACCTTCCTTGGGGACTGGAAATCGTACTCGCTATGTTTCCAGAGCCCAACTCACGAAAAAATGCCGTTAAATACTATCCTTTGATTGAGCGTGAATTAAACAATGCTGGAATCATTGACATCAAATTAAAGCTCGTATCCTATGCAACTATTCGAGCCGAATCCGCAGGCTTTAGATCCATTCCTGAAGATGTATCTAAATTCAATACTTTGCAGGCAGTCGAGATTTCGAACCCTGTAGATAACAATGTTCGAAATATAGCTGACGTAACGAGGTTATTAGTTCGCGAGTATCAGCTAGATAATAATTTCGGCCTTTATGACTATCGTGGGAAGGGGAGTCTTGGTAATAGTGTTCGGGGAGATGGGGAGAAATATAAGGGACGAGGCTTCATTCAATTAACAGGAAAGGCGAATTATGCTCATTTTAGTAAGGTGCTATCACTTCCTGAGCTGCTGACAAATCCGGATATTGCACTTGAGCCTGAGATCGCAGCGCGTATCTTAGCGGCGTTTATTAAGAAAGAAAGCGACAAAATTCAGAAAGCAATTCGGGCTAACAATTTGAAAGCTGCAAGAAAAGCGGTAAACGGTGGTAGCCATGGTCTAACCGAATTCTTGAAGGCATATGATATCGGTAGCAAACTAGCACTACCGAGAGACGTTGGAAATGTAAACTTAGTTTAATCTAACTTATTCTAATACGGTGAAGAAGAGTCCAAACGGTAATGGCCAAGCAACTATTTTTCAAACATTTAAATTGCGGAATACTTACTGTTTGTTTTGTTCATGTTTTAGTTTATCTTTTTAACTAGGTTAGAGCTGGTTGTAGCTATTTAATTGTGGGACAAGGGCCAAATACCATAAATTCTCTACTGGGTCTTGTATTACAAAACGAATTTAGCGACCTTGTGATGCAGGCACTTCCTGTTTGGTTCGTTGTGCATTCATAGACAACGCTATGCGAAAGGATTGCCATGTGTTTTACATTAATGGTGCCAGGAATAACTTTTTCTATAACATACAGTCCGTGCTCGTCTCTGCGCAGAACTTCTTTGATTTGATCCGCGTTTTTGAAGATTTTTGGTTCCTCATTCATTCCTGGCGAACTTTTAGCTAATTGAGGGAACTGATAGCGATCTCTAGCGCAATGCGCAGCACTGTACGCACCAAAATCAGCGCAGCTTGCGGAATACGGAACGGCATGACAATGACCCGAAAGATAAATTGATATCAACAGGTTGACATACGTTGTGCAGTCCATTTCAACGGGGCCGGTCATGTAATGGCGATTGGTTCTCTGTACTGCAAATCTTGGATTTCCGTGAATTCCCCAGATTGCACGATTGCCGCCTCCTTGATCGGCTCCTGTGTTGTACTTGATGTCATGCTTCCTAAACCAGTGGTGCATGGCATCCATACCAGGTCGACCACCTCTTCCAGGCATC
This sequence comes from Noviherbaspirillum sp., assembly GCF_036846085.1. Classification (NCBI taxonomy): domain Bacteria; kingdom Pseudomonadati; phylum Pseudomonadota; class Betaproteobacteria; order Burkholderiales; family Oxalobacteraceae; genus Noviherbaspirillum; species Noviherbaspirillum sp. The sequence continues at coordinate 6,223 of NZ_DAIUCO010000235.1, forward strand.
GGTATCAATATTTTTGCTTTCCAAGCCATAAATAACAATGCAGAGTCATTAGCCTGCAGAACTTTTTTTGGGGGATTTGTCCGAATATGTTTCTTCTGAAATCGCTCTAGTGCATCAGCGGTACTTTTTCCCCACTGTCCGTTTGTCATCTCTTCGATGGGTTCGCCGGCAGCTATAAGTAATTCCTGCAAGTTATTAACATCTCTTTTTAGATTCACCCCACGCTCGCCAACAGTGCTTTTCGTTAGCCGAATTGTCGGTCCCATCGCATTCCCTCGAATTACTATAGTTAATAGCCATTCTGGATTATTTTTTTACTAGCTCTTCGCGTTTTTTGCAATGTTATATTCAGCTGTTTTTGGCCCGCCGCCGGAGCTGCCTTTTGCATTTTGCGGAAAGTACTCGGTTTTAAATTGTGCAAAGTTAAGCGCAATATTCTCTGTTAGCCGTTCTTCACCACCGCTTCCTCCGGTAGAAATCGACGACACAAGAACCTGTTTCAACGTGATTTTTAAATACTCTAGCGGCTTTTCGCCAGCTTTGCGAACGATGATCGTAGCCTGGTCGAAATGCTTTCCGTTGCAGCATGCATCTATTAATGCGTGGGTTGCTGAATCAATATACTTAGTGATTGACACGTCTTGAATGTTGACTTTTCCCGCTCCTCCTCCAGTGCCCATATGCATAGTACCAGTCTGTGTCATTCCCCAACTCCATGCCAATAACTGAATCGCGTCTTTATACGTAGCGTCCTGAGATTCGCCTGTTAAGTTATCCAACTTTAAAAACATATCAATGGCCATGACCTCTCTCCTTTCATTGAACGGCAAGTAGCTTTGCTACCCGACCCAGACGAGCAAGTGCGAAAGACTTCTCATTTAAGTACTGGTATGCGACCCTGATCGAGAATCCTCATACATCGCCACCTTCTATTCAAACGATACTGCCTATCGATTTAAGGTTCTATACGACTAACGTACGATGCAGGCCATCAATGCGCTGTTACGTGTTCAAGTAATTTGAATGAGTGAACTAGTTGTATATGAACGCGTGCCTGTATCAGCAAGTTAATTTAAGTTATGGGACTGTCACAACCTGAAGGTACAAACGTTTTGTTGTTTGTCTAGTTGACGACTCATGTTTCATCAACAGAGTCTGCATATTTACTTTCTTAACGTCTCCGCTATTCTTCCATCGCGTCCTTCCTTACCGTCGCTCTCCGATTCGCCGGATGACGTCGTCGAGCTCGTATCGTTGTCGGCCCTGACCAGCTGGCCGTTCTCCGTCCTGACGCCATCCTTGAATTCGCCTTCCCAGTAGCTGCCGCTTTTCCAGGTGTACCGGCCCTGTCCGTGATGCTTGCCTTTCACCCAGCTACCGGTGTAGACATCACCGGAGCGGAAGCGCGTGGTGCCTTGGCCATCGGGTTCGCCGTTCTTCACCTCGCCTTCATAGCGGTCGCCGCTGGCGAACTGGAATACGCCGCGTCCGTTGGAGACGCCGTTTACCCATGTGCCGGTATAGACATCGCCGTTCTTGAAGCGTGTCGTTCCTCGCCCATGAGGCTCGCCGTCCCTGACCTCGCCTTCGTAGCGGATGCCATCGGCAAAGCGCAGGACGCCGCGGCCGTTGGGTTTGTCGCCTGACCAGTCGCCGCTGTACTGCTGGCCGTTGGCCCAGGTGAAGCGGCCTTTGCCTTCCTTGACGCCATTGACTAGGCGCCCCTCGAAGTGGTCGCCGTTCGACCAGCGAATCTGACCGGTGCCCGACACGATGCCGGTGGCCGGGTCGGGCGTGAAATTGCCCACCATGGTTTGACCGGGAAAGGTGATGGTGCGCTGTGGGCCGGATGCCGTTAAAGGCGAACTATCCTGCTGCGGTTCGTCGGCTTTCTGTGGTTCTGCCTTCGTGGCGGCCGACGTCGATGGGGCTTTCGCTACCGGGGGCAGGGGCGCACCGGAGGTGGCGCCGCTTGAAGGCGAGGCGGATGAGCCTGTGGAAGATGCGCCTGTTGAAGCGGAAGGACTGGGTGAAGCGGTAGCGGTGGGCGCGGCCGCCGTGGCGGTATTCGCCTTTGCCTGCTGCTCGCCGCTTCCCGGCTGCGGTGCCGGTGACGATGTTGCGCCGGATGTGACGGCGGTTCCGCTGCCGGTGCGGGCGGCTGCATTCCTGTCCAATTCTTCCGCCGATGAAGGTGTTGACGATGCT
>NZ_DAIUCO010000236.1:0-8412 GCF_036846085.1 Noviherbaspirillum sp.
TGCCCGGCGTGCCGCTTCCGCTGAGTTCGCAGATGCCGCCTGCGTTCAAGCTGCTGAGGTCCTTTACGCCGAAATGCAAGTCGGCGCCGCCTGCCGTTGCGGTTTCCGCGAAGGTGACGCCGGTCGCCGCGCTCATCGCTGCGAGGGCGCCTGCCGCCGCGGCGCGTTGCGATGCATTGAACGCCGTGGTGTTGGTGTCAAAGGTGTAATACAGGGTGCGGGGCGCCGGCAGGAAATTCCAGCCCGGAAATTCCAGAATCAGGGAATCGACGCGTATGTCGCCGGAGTAGCTGTATAGCGCAGTCATCGTTGCTGCTCCTTACGTGGTCATAAAGGGATTCTAATTTGAATTTTCCTGTATGCAACAATGGAGCCGCTTGATAGTTGAAAGATTTTGTATCGCCATTCGGCGTGGTTGTAATTCCCCAACGCGCGCAGACGCCGTATTTGTTGTATTGCAGCGACTGCACAGACAAATGTTGATGCTGATTAATCGGCAATTGACTGATTGGAACCGGTAAAGCCTGCTGACTCTCTAGCAAGGACCGCCTCTCTTACTGGAATAATCATGAAGGTCTTTTTCGCTGCCGCCGCTGCCGCGCTTCTTTTGGCAGGATGCGGAGGTGGTTCCGCCGACACCGCCAGCCTGCATTCCGATAAAAAGCAGCTCGCCGCATTGGAATCGGTCGAAACGATGGCGATGCTGGGCAGCTACCGGGATTACTCGGTCACCCAAAGTGGTACCGAATACATCGTCAGGGACAGGGCGGGCACCCGCCTTCCCGTCGCACCAAATATCAAGCGGCTTGTTTTCCCCGATGGCGCGATTGCGCTGGATATCACCGGCAACGCGGGACAAGCCTATCGCCTCTACCAGGCGGCCTTCAACAGAAAGCCGGACCTGACCGGCCTGGGTGTGCAGGTCACCGCACTCGATCGCGGCGTGAGCCTGTTGCAGATCGCGCAGAACTTCATGGAGTCGAAAGAGTTCACGGACCTGTACGGAAGCAACCTGTCCAGTGCCGCCCTGGTGACGCAGCTGTATCGCAATGTCCTGCATCGCGAGCCGGAACCGGCGGGCTTTGCGCATTGGATGAACCAGCTCGACAATATCGGCCAGCCGCGGCACGAGGTGCTGATGTTTTTCAGCGAGAGCGCGGAGAACCAGGCGCAGGTGATGCCGGCGATCCAGAACGGCATCCTGTACATGCCGCTTGGTGTTCCCGAGCCGCCTGCGCCACCGTTCACGGCTACCCTGGCATCTGCGCCGCCACCGAGCTTTTTCCCTGCGCCGCAGGAACCGATGAACTTTACGGTCACCGGCTCCGCACTGGAAAACGTGGAGCTCGTCTCGGCAAATGACCCGTCCATCATCTATGGTCGCTTTACGCTGTCGCCCGACAAGACATCCGCATCGCTGACCTTCCACCACGATCAGTACCAGTACGGGTCGTATAACCTGCGCATCCTGGCGTGGAATGCGCCTCCCGGGCAGGGCGGGCAGATGATCGAGGTCATGCCGCCACGGGTGATCTATATTCATCGCGCGCTCGGTTGCCAATTCACGCCGGGTTGCGGAGGTGATGCGCCTTGACGGGGGGCGATCCGTACTGTCATTTTTCGACAAATCGGGAGGGGCGGCGGACGCCCGGGCGCATCGTTCGTGTCGGGCAAATCCTGGCGCCGCGGGGTAAAATCAGTGCCTTCTTAGCACTTCTCGTGGCACCTCGCGCAACGCGATGCCATTGCCGCTCTGACCCGCTCACCCAGAAGAATGAAAACAATCAGGCATGTTTCAGCCGGCTTATCCACCACGGCAGTCGCAATAGGGATTCTGTGCATCGTTTGCGCTTACCTGCAGCACAAGCTGCCGATGGATCTTTTCTTTAATGCGGACGCACTTTACCTGCCGACCCTGTATGGCGATGTGATCGAAGGGCAGGGGCGTTTGAATCAATGGGTGCTGACCCCCGCACCGTACTTCGTGCCTGACTGGCCAATCTATTTCGCGATGCATGGTGCACTTTCGACGCCGTACCATGCGATTGCCGGCTTTTTCGCGGTGCAGATTGCGCTTACTTTTGCACTTGTTGTTTTCGTCTACAGAAAATTCCTGGATAGCCAGGGCGCATGGCCGCTGGCAGCGGCTTCCGTCTTGCTGCTGTCGTGGCTCGCCACGATACACGTCCAGCCGTACAATTTTTTATTGAGCAATGCGTTTCACTACGGGGCTTTCCTTCTGCTGCTGTTTTCCATCGTTCTGCTGAACGCCGGCCTTGAGTCGGATGAAGGGACGGCGAAAAAGTACGCTGTGGCGCTCCTCCTGCTGGTTGCCGCTTCGTCGCTGTCAGACAAACTCTTTATCGCCCAGTTTTCCCTGCCAGCCTTGTTTTGCCTGCCGTTCTTGTACCGTCACCGGGTTCGTGCACGGCTGGTCCTGTTTGGCGCGAGCGTATCCGCAGGCACATTGCTTGGCGTGGCGCTGTATCGTTTCGTGGTGCCAAATCGCGTGTCGGGCTCGCCTGGCGGGTTTTTTGAAAACCCGATGCAGAACGTTGGTGAACTGTGGCGGATCGTAAAAGCCTTTTATGCCGCCAGCCCATTTGTGGCGGCGATTCTCGTCCTGTTTTATATCGGCATGATCTGGCTGGTCATCCTGGGCAGGAGGCGCAAGCAAGCTGTGGACGCGATCCCCGCAAAACTGAGATTTCTCGTCCTGTTCAATCTCATCGCTCCGGCATTTGTGCTCGCGGTCGCCATATGCCGGACCCAGCCAATCAGCGACAGGTACCTGCTGCCGGTTTTCTTCCTCCCGATCATTCTCGGTCCGCTGATCCTCTACCTTTTCTTGCGTACAAGCGCTGCGAAAAACATGGCGGCAGTCGCCGCGGCGATCGGGGCGATCGTCTTTCTCGCGCAGCTTGTGAATTTCACGTTCAAGGATTTCTCAGGCATCCGGCAGGCCTACTATCCCGCCGAGGTCGAGTGCATCGACGCGGCATTGGCAAAACATGGCCTTAAGCACGGTGTTGCGAATTATTGGGATGCGAAAAAAGTACGTGTGCTGAGCAAGACCAAGCCAACTGTCGCTCAGATGTCGGTCGACCTGACACCCTTCGAGTGGATCACCAGCAAGGACTTCTACAGGCCATCCTACGAATTTGCATTGGTGACCTTCGATCAACGATCGGGCGGTGTGGACGAGAAGCGCCTTCTGGAAATCAATGGCCAGCCGGAGGACTTCGCGCAATGCGGAGCAACAAAGGTATTCATGTATCCGCAGAAGAAGTTACGAATCGAAACAGCGCCGCGCGGGATGTAGTGAAAACGCTTCAGGCATGGCGCACGCATTCATTGACCAAAAGCAATTCAATGAAATGAGCTTATGGAAAAGTAGATAGCGGCAATGATTATTCGTGGTGAAGAGTGCGGAAGAGACGGGCGAAAAAAACTGTCAGGAATGCACGACATGACGGTTGATTGTGTCAGCCATCACATTCGTTGCCATCATGATTGCTTAAAATCAGGTCATTCGAACAGCAACCAAATTAGCGGATATTGAAATGCCTAGAACACTACACAACAAAGTACGTCTTGGAAGCCGGAAGACCGCTTTATTGAACGTCAAACGATTGCAGGTGGCTTGCCTTGGCGCCTCGACGAGCGTCGGGCTGCTGATGATTTTTGCAAAAATGTTCAAGTAATCCGGATTCATTCCACTGACTGTCCACACTCCTTGAATCGCATCGGATGAAGCGGCCGTTATTGGCCGTTCCATCCATACGCATCATTGCGTATCGTCCCTGCCGCGCGTGGATTCAAGCCGACGCTTCCGCCTTCGCTTCCACGTCACGCAGCTCTTTCCTGCAATGCGGGCACGATTTCCCCGGCACATAGTAAGGCGACAACTGCTCGCGCGGCGTGACCACCGCGCGGCAGGCGAAGCATTGCGCCGTCTGTGTCGCTTCCAGCCTGGGATTGAGCGCGGTGCGGTAATCGAAAACGAAGCAGTCACCAGTGTAGTGATCGCCGCCGACATCCTCGAAATATTTCAGAATGCCGCCATCCAGCTGATACACGCTGTCGAAGCCGACGTTCTGCATGTGGATTGCAGCTTTTTCGCAGCGGATGCCGCCGGTGCAAAAGGTCACCACCGTCTTGCCGTCGAGTTCATTCTTGTGCTGGGCGATCACATCCGGGAACTCGCTGAACTTTTCAATGCGGTAATCGACGGTGTTGTTGAAGGTGCCGACATCCACCTCGAAGGCATTGCGGGTATCGACCATCACCACCGGCTTGCCGCTGTCGTCATGGCCCTGGTCGAGCCAGCGCTTCAGGGTTTTCGGTTCGACGGCCGGAGCGCGTCCTTCCTCCGGTTTGATCAGCGGATTCTTCATGGTAATGATTTCCGCCTTGAGTTTGACCAGCATCCGGGTGAACGGCTGCTTATCGGAGTAACTTTCCTTTACCTGCAGGTCCGCGAAGCGGTCATCGGCGCGCAGCCATGCGAGGAATTGATCGATCGGTTCGCGTAATCCGGCAAGAAACAGGTTGATGCCTTCCGGGCTGAGCAGGATGGTGCCCTTGAGGCCGAGCTCTTCGCAAAGCGCGCGGAACTGTGGACGTTTTTCGACGGTGTCGTTGAACGTAATAAATTTGTAAGCGGCAATGTTGACGTAGGGTTTTTCGGACTGCATAAGGGCCAAATTCAGTAAGTCATTGATTTGGCGTCATTATAAACTTGGATGCGCTGCATGGCTTATCTTCGATGTGTGAAAGCCTGATTTCGAGGCAGGAAAATGCCGCCCTGATTGCCTCGTGGAAGCAGTTCGCCCATGTAAAATAGCACGATGACTTCGCCGCAATTTATCCATCTCCGTCTCCATTCCGAATACTCGATCGTCGATGGCCTTGTGCGCATCGATGATGTCGTCAAGGCCGCCGCGCAGGACAGGCAGGCCGCACTGGCGATCACCGACCTGGCCAACCTGTTCGGCATGGTCAAGTTCTACAAGGCGGCGCGCGGCAAGGGTGTCAAGCCGATCGTCGGCTGCGAAGTCTGGATCACCAACGATGATGATCGCGACAAGCCGTGGCGCTTGTTGCTGCTGGTAAAAAATCGCACCGGCTATCTGCAGTTGTGCGAACTCCTTACCAAGGCATGGTTGACCAACTTGCATCGCGGCCGCGCGGAACTGCGCGCCGAGTGGCTGGAGAATGGCGCATCCAGCGGCATGATCGCGTTGTCCGGCGCGCATTGCGGCGATGTCGGCATGGCGATCGATCATGGCAACATGGCGGCGGCCGAACGGTGCGCGACGCGATGGGCCGAGATTTTTCCGAATCGTTTTTATATCGAAGTGCAGCGCTACGGCCAGCCGAACATGGAGAGCCATGTGCGCCACGCGGTGGCATTGGCCGCGAAGCTGAAGCTGCCCGTAGTCGCAACGCATCCGATCCAGTTCCAGACGCGGGAAGAATTCATCGCGCATGAGGCACGCACCTGTATCTCCGAAGGTGAAATCCTCGCCAATCCGCGCCGCGTGAAGCGCTTCAATGAAGAGCAATGCTTCAAGACGCAGGCAGAAATGGCGGAGCTGTTCGCCGACATGCCCGCGGCCATCCAGAACACCATCGAGATCGCCAAGCGCTGCAACCTGCAGCTTGAACTCGGCAAGCCGAAGCTGCCGAACTTCCCGACGCCCGAAGGCGTCACCATCGACGAATTTCTGGTGATGCAGTCGAAGCAGGGACTCGACGAGCGCCTGGTGCAGTTGTTCAAGGATGAAGAAAAGCGGGAGAAGGAGAGGCCGCGTTATGAGGCGCGCCTGAAGTTCGAAACGGACACCATCATCAAGATGGGCTTCCCGGGTTACTTCCTGATCGTGGCCGACTTTATCCAGTGGGCGAAGAACAATGGCGTGCCGGTCGGGCCGGGTCGTGGCTCCGGCGCGGGTTCTCTGGTCGCCTATGCGTTGAAGATCACCGATCTCGATCCGTTGGAATACAACCTGCTGTTCGAGCGCTTCCTGAATCCGGAACGGGTATCGATGCCCGACTTCGATATCGACTTCTGCCAGGAAGGCCGCGACCGCGTGATCCAGTATGTGAAGGATCGCTACGGCAAGGAGGCGGTGTCGCAGATCGCCACCTTCGGCACCATGGCGGCGAAGGGTGCGGTGCGCGACGTCGGCCGCGTGCTCGACATGGGCTACAACTTCTGCGACGGCATTTCGAAACTGATTCCGTTCAAGCCGGGCAAGCTGGTCACCATCGAAGATGCGATCAAGGAAGAGCCGCTGCTCGCCGAACGGCTAGAAAAGGAAGAGGAGGTCAAGCAGTTGCTCGATCTTGCACAGCAGGTTGAAGGCATCGCGCGTAACGTCGGCATGCATGCCGGCGGCGTGCTGATCGCACCGGGCAAGCTCACCGATTTCTGTCCGTTGTACACGCAGGGCGGCGACGCCGGCGTGGTGTCGCAGTACGACAAGGACGATGTCGAGGCGGTCGGCCTGGTGAAGTTCGACTTTCTCGGGCTGACCACGCTGACCATTCTCGACCGGGCGGTGCGCTACATCAAGCAGCTCGATCCGGCGATGGCCAACTTCGACCTGGCGAAGCTGCCGCTGCGCGACAAGCCATCGTACGAGCTGCTGACCAAGGCGAAAACCGTCGCCGTGTTCCAGCTGGAAAGCCGCGGCATGCAGGGCATGCTGAAGGATGCGCGGCCTGACCGCTTCGAGGACATCATCGCGCTGGTGGCGCTGTATCGTCCGGGCCCGATGGACCTGATCCCGGACTTCTGCCGCCGCAAGCACGGCGAGAAGTTCGAGTATCCCGATCCGCGTACCGAAGGCATCCTGTCCGAGACCTACGGCATCATGGTCTACCAGGAGCAGGTGATGCAGATGGCGCAGGTCATCGGCGGCTACTCGCTCGGCGGCGCGGACTTGCTGCGCCGCGCGATGGGCAAGAAGAAGGCGGAAGAGATGGCGGAGCATCGCCAGATTTTCCGCGAGGGCGCGGCGAAGAACGGCCTGTCGCAGGAGAAGGCCGACGAGATCTTCGACTTGATGGAAAAGTTCGCGGGCTACGGCTTCAACAAGTCGCATGCTGCCGCCTATGCATTGCTGTCGTACCACACCGCCTACCTGAAGGCACACCATCCCGCCGCGTTCATGGCAGCCAACTTGTCGCTGGCGATGGACGACACCGACAAGATCAAGATCCTGGTGGAGGATGCGGTCGATATCTGCGGACTGACCTTGCTGCCACCGGATATCAATCAGTCGGATTACCGTTTTATCCCGGTCGGCGAGCCGGGCAAGAAGGCGACGCAGATTCGCTACGGACTCGGCGCGGTGAAGGGCTCGGGACAGAATGCGATCGAGGCGATCATCGCCGCGCGCAAGAGCGGACCATTCACCGACCTGTTCGATTTCGTCAAGCGGATCGACCGTCGGCAAATCAACCGCCGCACCATCGAGTCGCTGATTCGTGCCGGCGCGCTCGACTGCTTCAAGCAGGATCGCGCGGTGCTGCTCGCTTCGGTGAATTTCGCGATGGAGTGCGCAGAGCAGGCGGAAGCGTCGGCCAACCAGGTCAGCCTGTTCGGCGGCGACGACAGCGACATGGAATGTCCGCCGGAATACGTGAAGGCGCAGCCGTGGACCGAGAAGCAGCGACTGACCGAGGAAAAATCGGCGCTCGGTTTCTACCTGTCCGGGCATTTGTTCCATGCCTATGCGGAAGAGGTGCGCAAGTTTGCTCGTACCAAGCTCGCCAGCCTGGAACCATCGCGCGATGCGCGGGTGATCGCGGGAGTGATTACCTCGGTGCGCACGCAGATGACCCAGCGCGGAAAGATGGTGATCGTTACACTCGACGATTCCACCGCGACGGTTGATGTCACCGTCTACAACGAGCTGTACGACCCGAACAGGAACCTGTTCAAGGAAGATGAATTCCTCGCGGTGCTGGGCAAGGTATCGGAAGACCGCTTCAACGGCGGTTTGCGCATCAGCGCGGAAAAGGTAATGGATATCGCCACCGCCCGCATCCAGTTCGGCAAGCAGTTCGCGCTGTCCTTGTCGGGCCAGGTGGATGCGGCACAGATCAAGACGATCCTGTCGCCGTACCGGTCGGAATCGGGGCTGCCGCTGACGATGCGCTATACGCAGCAGGGCGTGGGGTGCGAGATCCGGCTGGCGGATGAGTGGCGCGTGGCGCCTGCGGATGCGTTGCGGCAGTCGCTGGTGGAGCGGCTGGGGGCGCAGAGTGCGGTGGTGGAGTATTGAGGATAGGGATTGCGGATTGTCTACGGCTTTAATTTCCGGTTAGATAGCGCATCTTGTAAGATTCCCTCCTCCTTCCAGGGGGAGGGAGCAGGTGGTCGCAATGGATAAAGTTAGG
>NZ_DAIUCO010000237.1:0-8369 GCF_036846085.1 Noviherbaspirillum sp.
TGTCACTTTTGGGTACCCCGAAGGGGCGGCGATAACGGGGTCGCCTTTTTTGCCTACTTTTTTGGCGAAGCAAAAAAGTAGGTGGCCCGCCGGGGCCAGTCCCGGCTAGTCTGATCGAAGAACTAAACGCATTGCATCACCGAAGAAAACGCACCACAAAAAAACTTATTTTTTCTTCTTAAACTGCCAAACCCTCACATACTTCACCTCAAACGCATTCTTCCTCCCCGTCGGCGTCGTATGATCCGGATCCCCGCTCGCACTCCCGTACAGCACGTCAAGAAGAACATACATCCGATGCGGCATGCTCACCTTCGCCGAATAAACTTCCTTACCGTCGAAATAAAACGTCTGCTTGTGCGGCTCCCATTTCAGCGCGTACTTGTGGAACTTCGATGACAGGTCTCCGAGCTCCATCAGCATCTTCTCGCCGCCCTTCACCTTCGGCTGCCCCGTCCAGATCGTGACGGCATAGGCGGTGGGATTGAGCTTGGCGTCGCTCCAGTAACTTTCCGGACCGCCGCCGGGATAGGCTTCCATGATGTCGATCTCGGGACGGAAGGTACCGTTGGTGTCGTCGTGGTTGTAGAGCCAGAACGCAGGCCATGGGCCCTTCCCTCTTGGCAGCTTGGCCTCGATTTCGAAATAGCCGTAGGTTTGATAGAACTTGCCATCGGTGTCTAGAACCCGCGGAATGAACTGTTCGTTGGCGTCCCGTTCCGGCCAGATCTTGAGCATGCCGCCTTCAACCGCATAATTCTTTTGCGGATGACTGGGCTTGTCCCATGTGGTGTCGTTCCATATCGCCGGGTTGTAACCGTTTTCGAATTCATCGGCGAAGGTCAGCACATAGTCGTCCGGATTCTGGCCATAGGGACCGGGCTTTTTTTCTGGCGTCACCTTGTCGGCTTGCTTCTTCGATGGTTTTGGAGATTCCGAAGCGCTCGCTGCAATGGCCTTGTATGCATCATCACTGACAACGTTGGCGTTGGTATCCTGACCGCAAGCGACAAGCGACATGGCGACAAAGACACAATATGCGCCCGCTGGCCGGAGCGTCAGATGCAATCGATGCAATCGCGGTAGGTGCAAGACGGTTCTCCTCGATACAGATGTGGTCGACAGGCCAACACGGCCATATCATCAGGAGCATCCATCATATCGTTGTCGTACGGTCAGCTATTGCGGCTGATCATCTTCGGAGGGAATGAAATAACCTGCCGAAGTGATGTTGCGGAGAAGAAAAAATGCCGCCCTATCACTAGGGCGGCATCAAGATTACTGCAAATAAATCTGTATCGATTCGCTCACGGCGTCTGCCGCATATCGATCTTGTCGTGAGTTACTTAAACTGCCAGACACGTACATATTTCACGTCGAACGAGTTGTTCTTGCCGGTCGGCGTGGAGTCGTCCGGCTGGCCGCTCGCGCTGCCGTACAGGAGGTCCAGCATCAGGTACATGCGGCGCGGCATTTCCAGGTTGACCGAGTAGACTTCCTTGCCGTCGAAGTAGTAAGTCTGCTTGCCCGGTTCCCACTTCAGTGCGTACTTGTGATAGCCGGCCGACAGGTCGCCAAGGTCCATCACCATCTTGGTTCCGCCGAGGACGCCGGGTGCACCGGTCCAGATGGTCGGCGCATAGGCCGTCGGGTGGAAGTTGGCATCCGACCAACCGCTTGCAGGACCGCCGCCGGCATACGCTTCCATGATGTCGATCTCAGGGCGGAAATTGCCCGGCTCGTCATGGTTGTACAGCCAGAACGCAGGCCATGTGCCCTTGCCGACCGGCAGCTTGGCTTCGATTTCGTAGTAGCCGTAGGTCTGGTAGAACTTGCCGTCGGTATCGATCACGCGGGCGACGAAATTGCCCTGCGGGTCACGCGCCGGCCACATTTTCAACGAACCGTCTTCCACCGCGTAGTTGACTGTCTCCGGTGCCGGCTTGTCCCAGGTAGTGTCATTCCATACACTGGTGTTGAAACCATTCTCGAACTCGTCCGAGAACGTCATGCGGTAATCATTGGCATTCTGGCCAAATGGACCCGGAGCGGCTTCTTCCGTAGCGGGTTCCGCCTTTGCTTCCGTTGTTTCTGTTGCAGCTGTTTCCGTCGGTGCCGCTTCCGATGCCAAGGTCTCATTTGAGCCGGCATGGGAAGAAGGACTAACAATCGCCCCGGAAGATGCGGAGACGAGGGAGGAATCAGGCGCTGTATCACCGCCGCCACCACCGCCGCATGCGGCGAGAATCAGCGATGCACAAGCAGATGAGATGATGGACTTGATGAGACGTGTGTTTGTCGTGTTATTCAAACCGTGTTCCTTTCAGATGACTTAACTCAAGAATGCTCGCAAGCAAGAGGTAGGTCAGAGTTTTCCCACCGGAAAATGGTTCCGGGGAAATTTCATCTTTTTTTCTGAAGGGAAAATTGAGCAGCGGAAACTACATGCAGATGATGCAACTGAAGATGCGTGCGAATAACCAACGTGACTTCACTAACGAAGCTGCTATCGTCGAAAACAATCTTTCGCTGCGTCAACACCACGGTAGTCGGTGGTGCGATCGCGGAAGCGTTTCAAGGATGCAAGTTCATGAAATGCAGTGGATGAATTACATGCTCTTATGCATTCAAGGTGCGGTAGTCGAAGGACATGGCCGACGTTCATACACCGACCAGCTTCCACTCCTACTAACCGGAACAGGCTTGCATTCCGCGCCATTGAATAGCATCGCTGGCGCCTTGCCGCCATGCCGCACGATGAAATAGCGGTATTCAACGGCACGGTGTTTCTGCCAGTCGAGGGTGTGTGGATGCCACTCGAATAGCGTGGCCACGGCGGGAAGATGCTCGGGCCGATAGCGCACGATCTGCGGTGGGAACCAGGCGAAATTGAAATCGACGAAGCCGCTCTTCTCCGCCTGGTACCACAGCGGATAGTGCAGATAAAGGTTATTGGTATTGGCCGCTGCGCTGTTGCGCTCATAGATCAGCGATAGCGCGCGCTGTTTTGGTTCCAGCGCTTTCAGCACGGCGTCGAACTCGGCGGATTCCTGTGCGAAGCGCCAAGCCCGCGAGGTATGAACGCCGAGCATCGTCCAGCATGCACCCGCCATCAGGATGACGACACCCGTACGGCGCGATGATGACGAGCCCTGCGCTGCAGACAGGGTCTCGCCTGAAGGCTTCGCAGTGAACATCCATGCGTAGGCCGGCGCGAGGAACAGCGCAAAGCGTTCATACAGAAATGCCGTATTCATCGCGAAATGCGGCACGGCGAGAATGATCAACGCCACGATGGCGAAGGCAATCCAGTTCGATTTCCGCCGCCACTGGATGCGCAACCCCATGACCCAGGGCGCCATGGCGAACAGTATGACGATGCACCAGTAATACGTATTTGGTGATCGTTGGGTGCCGGCCCCTACCGTGTAGAGGAGCGGGAGTCGTCGCAGCGCATCCCAGTGCCATCGGGTTCCTTGCTCGAGGCCTGTCTGCAGTCCGGCATTGATGCGTTGATTGATCAGGAAGTAGGCGCCGCATGCGATTGCGAGCAACATGTATGGCCAGGCGGCTTTCAATAGTGGCTTGAACCATCGGACGCGAACAGCGAGGATGGCGGCACCTACGGTCGATGCGAACAGGAACACAAGTCCATGGGACGCGAGCATCGCCAGTCCGATCGCTACCACCATCGCAGCGCGCGCCGACGTGGGCGAAGCGGCATAACGTTCCGCCTGGAGGATGAAATAGAGTCCGATGGGCGAGGCGATCAGGAAGGTGAAGAATCCCCATGTATATGCGAACCCGAAGAAGCTCAGGAGAAAAAGCCAGTCGAGCCGTGCGTCCCCACCGAACTGCCGCCGCAATGTGACACACATGCAGACGAACGCGAGATAGGCCGCCGAGAGCAGCAGCTTCAATGCGGCCGCGACCGGCATCAGGAACGACAGCGGAAGCGCCAGGCCATAGCCGATGATGTAAGGGGTGAACAGATTGATCCGCAGCTGATCCGCCCAGGGCGATTGACCGAGCAGCATCTGCTTCAAAAGAACGACTTGCCCTGCATGCTGCGGGAGGTCGACCATGGGCGGATGCGGGGCGACCCAGAAAATGAGTGCTCCCCACAATGCGCTGATGATGAACAACAGCCGGAATCCCCTCTCCTGCATCCAGTCTTCCTTATGATTCGTCATGGTGATGCCCGCGCAGGCATACCAACACTCCGCGGCTGCCCTGCTTCCAGCACGACGATGCGCGATGCGGCAAATGGGTCGGCGGCGTTCGCGAGAGCAGGCTAGAAGATGCGATGCCGTACTCCCGAAAAATGCCGTTCGTGGGCAGCAGTGAAGCCAATCCCGCGATTGGTGAATCGGACAGGAAGCGGGGCAAGGCGAGTCTGGGGCAGGCCGGGACGCATCGCTGGATGGGTGATTGTCACCCGCCGGCCTGCTTCAGCACCGGGCAATCCTTGCGCTCGAATACCGTCCAGCTTCCACTGGTGACGGTCGGTACGGGCGGACAATCCGCTCCCTTGAAGATCTCTTTCGGCAGTGGTCCCTGGTGACGCACGATGAAGTAGCGGTAGTTCGATGCGCCATGCTTCTTCCAGTCAAGTCCTTCCGGATACCACTCGAAGCCCTTCTCCACCATCGGCAGGTGCTGGGGCTGGTAACGCACGATCTGCGGCGGGAACCACGCGAAGTTGAAATCCACGAAGCCGCTCTTTTCGGCCTGGTACCACAATGGGTAATGCAGGTAGATACCATATGTGTTTGCCGCCTCGCTGTGCCGGTCGAATATCAGCGACAGTGCACGCTGGCCAGGTTCAAGCGCACTTAGTACGGCGTTGAAGTCCGCCGACTCCTGTCCGAAGTTCCAGGCACGCACCGTGTGCACACCAAGCATCGTCCAGCAAACGAGCGCCATCAGGGGAACATAAAAACGTGCAAGCCTGCCGCGTCCCGCAGTGATGCCAGTGGCGCCGGCAGCCGGCGATTTGCTGATGAACATCCATGCGTATGCGGGCGCGAGGAACAGCGTAAACCGCTCATACAGGTAGGAGGAGTCGTAGGCGTAGTACGGCACGAAAGCGAGGATCAGCACGACGATCGCGAACGCAACCCAGTTGGAACGATTGCGCCATTCGATGCGCAGGCCCATCAGCCAGGGGACGGCCGCCATGAAAGCGACCAGCAGCCAGAATGGCGCGCTCGAACTTCGTTGCGTGCCGGCGGCAATCGCGTACAGAGGCGCTTTCAGGCGCCGGATGAGATCGAAATTCCATTCGATGCGCGGCTGCAGATTGATCTGGAGTTCGGCATTGATGCGCCGGTTGATCCAGAAATACGCGATGCAAGTCAGCGCCAGGATCACGAATGGCCAGATGGCGGCGAGCAGCGCCTTGAATCGCTTCATTCTTACCGCAAGCAACGCGGCGCCGACGCCCCAGGCAAATCCGAAAATCATGCCGTGCGATGCCAGTGTCAGCAGACCGACCGCAATGAGGGCAATGCCCCGCGATGCGGTCCTCTGGTCTGCAAATCGCTCCGTCAATAGGATGAACCATAGGCCGATCGGCGCGGCGACGAGAAAGGTAAGAAAACCCCAGGTATAGGCAAAACCGAAGAAGCTCAGCAGGAAGAACCAGTCGAGACGTGGATCGCCGCCGTACTGGCGGCGCAGTCTCACGCACATGAAGACGAAGGCGATGTAAGACAGCGACATCAGCAGCTTCAGGGATGCATCCACCGACATCACGAACGACAAAGGCAGGGCGAGTCCGTAACCGATGATGTAGGGCGTAAACAGGTTGATGCGGAACTGATCGGCCCATGGCGACTGCCCGAGAATCATTTCCTTCAACAAGGCAACCTGGCCGGCGTGCTGCGGCAGGTCGATCATCGGAGGATGGGGAGCGACCCAGAAAATGAGTGCTCCCCACAAAATGGATAACAAGAACAGTACCCGGTACGTCGACTCTCGCATTGATTCCCTTTAATGGCTGATTTCGGACGGCGCATGCTGCGCCATGCCGCGGCTTGCATCGCAGCATCAGGCATGGATAAAGCAATGCGCATGCCAAAATTACAATGCTAGCGGCGACAGGGGGGAGATAGGTTGATACAACTTAACCGGCGAAGCCATACTGGAAAAATTTACATACACCGTTCTTTGCAATTCATCGCGACATGTGCGGCTACCCTGCCCCTCCAGTTCCACGGTGCACCCCATGACGCCGTGCACATGACCTCATACCTGTCTCGTCAAATCGACTTCTCGATAATGAAGCGGGGGCGCTGCTTGGTTTCCGAATAGATCCGTGACAGGTAGCCACCGATGATGCCCAGGGCCAGCAGTTGCAGGCCGCCAAGAAAATACATCGGGATCACGGTGGATGCCCATCCGGGTATCGCCAGCGTGGTGGCGAAGCGGATGAAAAGCGCCCAGATGCCGATCGCCATGGATGCGGCCGACAGGATGAAGCCGAATACCGTGATCCATTGCAACGGCACCGTCGAGAACGAAAAAATGCCGTTGAGCGCAAGGGCCAGCATCTTGAGCACCGGGTATTTGCTTTCCCCGGCAAATCGCGACAGGCGGTCATACGTGACGATGGCGGTACGGAAACCCAGCATCGGAATGATCCCGCGCAGGAACAGGTTTACTTCGCGGAAGTCGCGCAACGCATCGAGCGAGCGCCGGCTCATCAGCCGGAAGTCGGCGTGGTCGGGGACGATGTCGACGCCGAATTTGCGCAGCAGGCCGTAGTAGGCGCGTGCGGTCCAGCGCTTGAATACGGTATCGGTATCCCGGCGCGCGCGCACGCCGTAGACAATGTCGGCGCCGCGCTCATACTCATCCAGCATACGCGGGATCGCGTCGATGTCGTCCTGCAGGTCGGCATCGAGGCTGACGAGCACATCGCCGCGGGCCGACAGCAGCCCCGCAAGCAATGCATTCTGGTGCCCCTGGTTGCGGGACAGCTTGATGCCGTGCACGCGGGCATCCTGCCGGCTAAGTTCTTCAATCATCTGCCACGTCCGGTCGCGCGACCCGTCATCGACGAAGGTAACGCGGCTTTCCCCGTCGATGCGGCCCTGGACCTGCAGCTTGCCGAGCATGGCCAGCAGTTGCCTGCTGGTTTCCGGAAGCACCGCCTCCTCGTTGTAGCAGGGTACGATCAGATTAATGTTGATGGGCTGTATCGATGCCATATCCGCCGCTTAGCCCTGTCCGATATGTCCGGCATCACCGGCATGTGGCGGGCGGCGAAACGCAAAGAACCGGCTGCCGAGATAACCGAGCCCGGTATAGGTCACCGCGCCGAAGATATGCGGCAGGAAACTGGCGTCGCCCATGATGTTGCGCGTGCCGAGCATCACCAGCAGGTTGGCTGCATAGGCCAATGCGCACACTACTGCAAAGCGGGAGAAGCTGCGGCCGACGGAGCCGCTGTCGTTGAAAGTCCATACACGGTTCATGCCGTAGCTCCACAGAAATCCGATCAGGTACCCGAATGCATTGGCCGGGACGTCCGGCCAGCCGAGGAAACGCCATGCGATATAGACGATTCCCATACCGATGACGGTATTGGAAATGCCCACCAGCAGGAACCGGAAAAGCGAATGCCTGAGAATTACTGAAACCATTGAAAAGGACCGCGTTCCGGTCGGCTGGGTTGACTGACTACCAGCAGTATCGGCCGGATGGCCTGTTGCAGCATTGATATGGGTCACCCGCGCCGAAAGCTGGTGCGCGTGCATCAAGACCCATCCGGGTTTCCCGGCAGCTGCAAAAAAAGGCCGGCCGATCATTGACTGATCGGCCGGCCTTCTCATTTCTGATGCGTGGCTCGCACGGCAGGTTCTTACCGTGTCATGCGCCAGGTGATGACTACCGCATCATGTTGGCTGCATTACTTGAACTGCCACACACGTACATATTTCACGTCGAAGGAGTTGTTCTTGCCGGTCGGCGTGGTGTTGTCCGGCTGGCCGCTGGCGCTGCCGAACAGCAGGTCCAGCATCACGTACATGCGATCCGGCATGCTGACGTTCAAGGTATAGACTTCCCTGCCGTCGTAGTAGAACGTCTGCTTGCCCGGTTCCCACTTGAGTGCGTACTTGTGATAGCCGGCGGACAGGTCGCCCAGATCGGTAATCATCTTCGAGCCGGCCAGGACACCCGGCGCGCCGCTCCATACTGTCGGTGCATAGGCGGTCGGATGGAAGTTGGCATCGCTCCAGTAGCTTGCGGGGCCGCCGCCTGCGTACGCTTCCATGATGTCGATCTCGGGACGGAACGGATCCGGATGGTCATGGTTGTACAGCCAGAACGCAGGCCATGTGCCCTTGCCGACCGGCAGCTTG
>NZ_DAIUCO010000238.1:0-8365 GCF_036846085.1 Noviherbaspirillum sp.
GTGCAGACATGGCGCTTCAATCCGGCGACCAGCGACGGCAAGCCGGTCGACGAGTGGTTTCTCGTCCCTATTCCGTTTAAACTTCAGAACTAATTTCATTCCTGTCCTCAACATGAACCAAACTCTCGGATTCGCGCATTACTGGGCGCAAGGCGACGCGGTCACCCATTCGGTGGCCTATGCATTGCTGCTGATGTCGGTAATCAGCTGGTATTACATTTTTTCGAAGGCATGGAGTTCCTGGCGTATCCGGAAAAGCGCCAACATCCTCGACGGATTCTGGAAGGCGCCCACGCTTTCCGATGCGATATCGATGCTGAAGCACGGCGACAGCGAAAACGTCTACACGCCGCTGGCAGCCCAGGGCGCGGAAGCGGCCAACCTCACTGCGCAGGCCGGTTCGCTGAATGCATCCATCGACCCCAATGAACTGATCACCCGCACACTGCGACGCGAAATCAACCGCATTTCGTCGCGGCTTGAAAGCGGCCTGACCCTGCTGGCATCGGTCGGCTCGACAGCGCCCTTCATCGGCCTGTTCGGAACGGTCTGGGGCATCTATCATGCGCTGGTTGCGGTTTCGACCACCGGCACGGTGCAGATCGACAAGGTGGCGGGACCGGTCGGCGAGGCGCTGATCATGACGGCTGCCGGACTGGTCGTGGCGATTCCCGCCGTGCTTGCCTATAACGCATTTACTCGCGTGAATCGGGTGACGCTGGCGGAATTGGACGCCTTCGCCCACGATCTCCATGCCTACCTGACAACCGGTGCGCGGGTCGGGAAACAGTAACGGATTCATGGCGGCATGGCGCCGCCGGGCAGTCGAAAAACCCTGCGAGCCGCGCGGAAGTTGTTCAACAACCCCAGGCGGCCCGACTTGCCGAAACACTCATAACCCTGAAAGCGAAGCCATGGCCTTTGGCGGATTCAATGACAACAAGCATCAGGCGCCGATGGCGGATATCAACGTCACGCCGATGGTGGACGTGATGCTGGTGCTGCTGGTGATTTTCATCATCACGGCGCCACTGTTCACCCATGCGATCAAGCTTGACCTGCCCGATGCGCAATCCGCGCCGGCCCCGGAAAAGCCGGAAACGATCTCGTTGTCGATTGATGCCGACGGTGCGGTGTTCTGGAACAACGATCCGGTGCAGCAGCAGGACCTCGCGGCCCGCCTGGCGCTGGCAGCGCAACAGAAACCGCAGCCGGAAGTGCAGCTGCGGGCCGACAAGTCCACCCGCTACGAAGTGATCGCACAGGTGATGTCGGCGGCACAGACCAACGGCTTGACGAAAATGGGATTTGTAACCGACGCAAACCCGGTGCAAAACCAGCCCAGGAAACAATGAACCCGGAAGCAAACCGGGTCATTTCGGCAAGGGAGCTACCGGCATCGTGCCGAATCCATGTGACAATCCGGCCGCCGCGTGATGACCACCATACCGGCCGCCTGGGCACGATACGAGCCGCCGTTCCAGGGACCCGTCGAACCAGCCGGTTCGAACCAGTATAATCACCCGCTTACATCCACTTTCCCTGCTTCATCCAACATGCAAGAAAAATACAGCCCCGCCGACGTCGAAAAATCGGCGCAAGACCACTGGCGCGCAATCGACGCCTATAAAGCCGTTGAACATGCGAAGGACAAGAACGGCCAGGACAGGAAGAAGTTCTACGCCTGCTCGATGCTGCCCTATCCTTCCGGCAAGCTGCATATGGGGCATGTGCGCAATTACACGATCAACGATGTGATGTACCGCTATCTGCGGATGAACGGCTATAACGTGCTGATGCCGATGGGATGGGATGCCTTCGGCATGCCGGCGGAAAACGCGGCGATGGCCAACAACGTGCCGCCCGCGCAGTGGACCTACTCGAACATCGACTACATGAAACAGCAGATGCAGTCGATGGGCCTGGCGATCGACTGGTCGCGCGAGATGACTGCCTGCAAGCCGGACTATTACAAGTGGAACCAGTGGATGTTCCTCAAGATGCTGGAGAAAGGCATCATTTACAAGAAGACGGGCACGGTGAACTGGGACCCGGTCGACCAGACGGTGCTCGCCAACGAGCAGGTGATCGATGGACGCGGATGGCGGTCCGGCGCACTGATCGAGAAGCGCGAGATTCCGATGTACTACGCCAAGATCACCGCGTATGCCGAGGAACTGCTCGACCATGTCGACAACAAGCTGCCCGGCTGGCCGGAGCGGGTACGGGTAATGCAGGCAAACTGGATCGGCAAATCGACCGGCGTGCGCTTCGCCTTCCCGCATGACATCAAGGATGCGGGAGGCGAATCGATCAACGACGGCAAGCTCTGGGTGTTCACCACGCGCGCCGATACCATCATGGGCGTCACCTTCTGCGCGGTAGCACCTGAACACGCGCTCGCGACCCACGCGGCGCGATCCAATCCGGCGCTGGCGGACTTCATCGCCGAATGCAAAAAAGGCAGCGTGATCGAAGCCGACATGGCGACGATGGAAAAAAAGGGCATGCCCACCGGCCTGTTCGTCACCCATCCGCTGACCGGCGCGAAAGTGGAAGTGTGGGTCGGCAATTACGTGCTCATCACCTATGGTGACGGCGCGGTGATGGGTGTGCCGGCACATGACGAGCGCGATTTCGCGTTTGCAAAAAAATACGATCTCCCGATCAGGCAGGTCGTCGCAGTGGAAGGCAAGACTTACTCGACCGATTCCTGGCAGGAATGGTATGCCGACAAGGAAAACGGCCGCTGCATCAATTCCGGCAAATACGACGGGCTCGATTATCAATCCGCCGTCAATGCGATCGCGGACGATCTCGCCGCGAAAGGCATCGGCGAAAAGAAAGTGACCTATCGACTGCGCGACTGGGGCATTTCCCGCCAGCGCTACTGGGGCACGCCAATCCCGATCATCCATTGCGCGACCTGCGGCGACGTGCCGGTGCCGGAAAAGGATTTGCCGGTGGTGCTGCCGGAGGACTGCGTGCCGGATGGCAGCGGCAATCCGCTCAACAAGCATGAGCAATTCCTGCATGTCGACTGCCCGCAATGCGGCAAGCCGGCGCGGCGCGAAACCGACACCATGGATACCTTCGTCGATTCGTCGTGGTACTACATGCGCTACTGCTCGCCGGGCAGCGACAAGGCGATGGTCGATACGCGCAACGATTACTGGATGCCGATGGACCAGTACATCGGTGGCATCGAGCATGCGGTGCTGCACCTGCTGTATGCGCGCTTCTGGACCAAGGTAATGCGCGACTTCGGCCTGGTGAAATTCGATGAGCCGTTCGTGAACCTGCTGACCCAGGGCATGGTGCTCAATGAAACCTACTTCCGCGAAGACGAAGCGGGCAAGAAGACCTGGCTGAACCCGGCCGACGTGGAGCTGACATTCGACGACAAGGGCCGGCCGGTCTCCGCCATCCTCAAGTCCGACGGCAAGCCGGTCGAGATCGGCGGTACCGAAAAGATGTCGAAGTCGAAGAACAACGGCATCGATCCGCAGGCGCAGATCGACCAGTACGGCGCCGACACGGCACGATTGTTCACGATGTTCGCATCGCCGCCGGAACAGACGCTCGAGTGGTCCGGTTCGGGCGTGGAAGGCGCAAACCGCTTCCTGCGCCGTGTATGGGCATTCGCCCATGCGCAGGGCGCGGGCATCGGCGAACACCTGAACGCTAGGCCGGGCGACCTTTCGGAAGCGCATACCACGCTGCGCCGTGAAATCCACAAGATCCTGCAGCAGGCCGATCACGACTTCAAGCGCATCCAGTACAACACCGTTGTCTCCGCCTGCATGAAGATGCTCAACACGCTGGAAGCTGCCAAGCTCGACGATTCCGCCGCATCGAAGGCAGTCATCGCCGAAGGCTTCTCGATTTTCCTGCGCGTGCTCAACCCGGTCGCGCCGCACATCACCCATGTGCTCTGGCAGGAACTCGGCTTTGCCGGGCTGCACGGCGATATCCTCGATGCGCCATGGCCGCAGGTCGATGCATCGGCGCTGGAACAGTCGGAAATCGAATTGATGGTGCAGGTCAACGGCAAGCTGCGCGGCAGCGTGAAAGTGGCGAAGGACGCCGACAAGGCGTCCATCGAAGCCGCTGCGCTGGCGAACGAGAATGTACGCAAGTTCGTCGAAGGCACGCCGAAGAAGGTCATCGTCGTGCCGGGCAAGCTGATCAACATCGTGGCGTGATGCCTGACGGAGAACCACACCGATGAGAAACCGTGTTGCCGCCGTACTGATCCTGTTCGCCGCCGTGACGCTGTCCGCGTGCGGCTTCCAGCTGCGCGGCTCCGCGACCGGGGCCGGGATGCCGTTCAAGACCATCTATATCGGCCTGCCCGATACGTCGGCGCTCGGCACCGAACTGAAACGCTATATCCGCGCCGGCAGCGGCACCACGGTCGTCGCCGATCCGAAAGCGGCGGAGGCGGTGCTGGAAGTGCTGTCGGAATCGCGCGAAAAGGCGGTGCTGTCACTCAACAGCCAGGGACGCGTACGTGAACACGCGTTGTTCTACAAGTTGCGTTTCCGCGTAACGGGCAATGGGGGCAAGGAATTGCTGGCGCCGACCGATCTCGTGCTGAAGCGTGAGATCAGCTTCAACGAATCGCAGGTCATTGCGAAGGAAAAGGAAGAGGAAATTTTGTACCGCGACATGCAGTCCGACCTGGTGCAACAAATCCTGCGCCGGCTGTCGGCGCTGCAAACCGCCTGAAACACGATGCAACTCAAGCTCGACGCACTCGACGCCCACCTGGCGCGGCCGCTCTCGCCGCTATACGTCATCGCCAGCGACGAACACCTGCTGGCGCTGGAAGCGGCCGACAAGATCCGCAAGACCGCCCGCGCACAGGGATTGACGGAACGCGAGGTGCTGGTGGTGGAGCGCAGCTTCAAATGGGGCGAATTGCTGGCGGCGAACCAGTCGCAGTCGCTGTTCGGCGACCGCAAGCTGATCGAGTTGCGGATACCCACCGGGAAACCTGGCAAGGAAGGCGGGCAGGCGCTGCAGGATTATGTAAAGGCGCTCAGCCCGGACAACGTCACGCTGATTTCGCTGCCGAAGCTCGACTGGGCGACGCAAAAGGCCGCCTGGGTCGGAGCGCTGCAGCAGGCGGGCGTGTATATCGACATTCCGCTGGTCGAGAGGACGCAGTTGCCGGCCTGGATCGGGCAGCGGCTGGCGGCGCAACGGCAGGACGCAGACCGGCAGGGCATCGACTTCATCGCCGATCGGGTGGAGGGCAATCTGCTTGCCGCCCACCAGGAAATCCAGAAACTCGCGCTGCTGCACCCGGAAGGAAAGCTCAGCTTTGAACAGATTCACGACGCGGTGCTCAATGTGGCCCGCTACGACGTCTTTAAGCTCAATGAAGCGATGCTGGCCGGCGACACGGCGCGACTCGTGCGCATGATCGAAGGCCTGAAAGGCGAAGGCGAGGCATTGCCGCTTGTACTCTGGGCGATGGCGGAGGAAATCCGGACCTTGCTGAAGCTGAAATCAGGCATGGCGCAGGGTCGGCCGGTCGGCGCATTGTTGAAGGAATACAGGATCTGGGGACCGCGCGAACGGTTGATGGAACCGGCGCTGCGCCGCCTGAAATTGTCGACCCTGCAACAGGCGCTGCAGGAAGCGTCGCAAATCGATAAGATGGTCAAGGGTTTGCGGGCGAAAGCCTTTGCAGGCGACCCATGGGATGCGTTGTTGCAGTTGGGATTGCGGGTGGCGAGGTAATTGCGCGGCGGCCACAACCGGTTTTATCCGTTGGATTGTCTTCACCGCGAAGGCGGGGACCTTGGAATGCATCACCGTTCCCGATGACGTAGTCGGCACATTCCCGTATTCCTGCCGCAGACTGCCTTCGAATGGGGCAATCGAGGACGGCAAGGACTTGGGTGACTGAGCGGCTTTCTCACCTTCGCCAGCTCATCAACACACATAGTTTTCAGACTTTCCGGTAGACGAACAGATGGATATCAAGCAATACATGAATGATGTCGGGCAGCGTGCCCGCAAGGCCTCCCGTGCGATGGCAAAGGCCGACAGCGGCGCGAAGAATCGCGCCCTGGCGCTGATTGCCGCGGCGATACGGCGCGACGCCGACCTGCTGCGCGCCGCCAATCAGAAGGATCTGGCGGCGGCCCGCGAGAACGGCCTGGCCCCGGCATTGCTGGACCGGCTGACCTTGTCCGACAAGGCGCTCGATACCATGGCCGAAGGGCTGGAACAGATCGTCGCCCTGCCCGATCCGATCGGTGAAATCTCCAACATGAAATACCGGCCGACCGGCATCCAGGTCGGCCAGATGCGCGTGCCGCTCGGCGTGATCGGCATCATCTACGAAGCCCGTCCCAACGTGACCGTGGATGCGGCCGGCCTGTGCATCAAGAGCGGCAACGCGACCATCCTGCGCGGCGGCTCGGAAGCGATTCATTGCAACCAGGCGCTGGCCAAGCTGGTGAAGGAAGGCCTCGCCGGCGCCGGATTGCCGGAGGACGCGGTACAGATCATCGAAACCACCGACCGCGCCGCGGTGGGCGAACTCATCACCATGCCTCAGTACGTCGACGTCATCGTTCCGCGCGGCGGCAAGGGCCTGATCGAACGCCTGATGAAGGAATCGAAAGTGCCGATGATCAAGCACCTGGACGGCATCTGCCATGTGTACATCGACGACAAGGCCGATATCGGGAAGGCCGTGCGCGTCGCCTACAACGCAAAGTGTCAGCGGTATAGCCCGTGCAACACCATGGAAACCCTGCTGGTGGCGCGCGGCATCGCGGAGCGGGTCCTACCCAGGCTCGCCGAACTGTATGGCGCAAAGGAAGTCGAGCTGCGCGGCGACGACGACACCCGCAAGATCCTCGCCGGCTATCCGCATCTCGTGGCCGCCACCGAGGAAGACTGGCGGACCGAATACCTGGCCGCCATTCTCGCGGTACGCGTCGTCGACGATCTGGACCAGGCGATCGATCACATCAACACCTACTCGTCGCAACACACCGACTCGATCATCACCGAGGATTACACCCGCGCCATGCGTTTCCTGCGTGAGGTTGATTCGGCATCCGTGATGGTGAATGCCTCCACCCGCTTTGCTGACGGGTTCGAGTATGGCCTGGGGGCCGAGATCGGCATTTCGAACGACAAGCTGCATGCCCGAGGTCCGGTCGGACTGGAAGGACTGACGTCGTTGAAATACGTCGTGTTCGGGCATGGGGAAGTGCGTGAGTAAAGCCAATGCGAACGGAGTGCTGCCTTGCAAGGCAGCACCGTTGCGCAGGCACAGGGCATGCCCCGCGAAACCCCTGCTCCACCAAGGCGAAGTACCTGAATGAATCAAACAATAAGAATGGAAAACCATGCTCTGGGTTAAATCGCTGCACATCGTCTTCATCACTTCCTGGTTTGCCGGCCTGTTCTACCTGCCGCGCATCTTCGTCAATCTTGCGCAGGAGACCGACCCGACCTCAACTACGCGCCTTCTGATGATGGCGCGCAGGCTGTATCGCTTTACCGGGGTCCTGTCATTGCCAGCGGTGGCGTTCGGCCTTTGGCTCTGGCTGGGTTACGGCATCGGCAAGGGCCCCGGCAACGGCTGGTTGCATGCGAAGCTGGCGCTCGTGGTCCTCGTGATCGGCTATCACCATGCCTGCGGCAGTCTGTTGAAAAAATTTGAGAACGGTCGCAATGTCCGCAGCCACACATGGTATCGCTGGTTCAATGAAGTGCCGGTGCTGCTCTTGCTCGCCATCGTGATCCTGGTGGTGGTCAAGCCATTCTGAAATGTTTCCCGGAGTCCGTGATGGCCAAAGTGTGTCAGTATTTCTTCGCTCCCCAATCGCCCTACGCCTATCTCGGCCATGAACGCTTCGTCCGCCTGGCGAAGCAGTATGGCGTGCAGGTCGACATCAAGCCCTGCGATCTTGGCAAGATATTCGGGGTTTCCGGCGGCTTGCCGCTGGCCAAGCGGCCGCCGCAACGGCAGGCTTACCGTTTGATCGAGTTGAAGCGCTGGAGCGAATTCTTGCAATTGCCGCTGAACCTGCAACCGAAGTTTTTCCCTGTCCCGGGCGATCCGGCGGCGAAGCTGATCATCGCGGCGCGTCTGGCGCACGGCACCGATGCGGCGCTGGCCGTTACCGGCGCGATCATGCGCGCGGTGTGGGCGGAGGAACGAAATGTCGGCGATGCGGATACGCTGGCGGCCATTGCAACGGAATGCGGGCATGACGGGAAGGCGCTGGTGAAGTCGTCGGAGACGGCGAGTGTGCAGGCGGAGTATGACCGGCATACCGACGAGGCGATTGCAGCGAATGTGTTTGGTGCGCCCTGGTATGTGGTGGAG
>NZ_DAIUCO010000239.1:0-4315 GCF_036846085.1 Noviherbaspirillum sp.
CCACATCCAGGTAACGACGCCCGAATTCGGACAGGGTGACGCTGCGCCCGTCGCGCAGGAACAAGCGCTCGCCGACAAAATCCTCCAGCAGCCGGATGCGGTGCGACAGCGCCGACGGCGTGATGCACAACTCCTCCGCAGCGACGGCGAAGGAACCATTGCGAGCGGCCGACTCGAAGGCGGAAAGCGCGTGAACCGGGGGAAGGCGATTTGCCATAAAAGCTTAAAAGAATCGTGAAAGGAGAAATGCAGCACAACGAGACGTGCCGCGGTGCTCATGCGCTCTACGGGCGACAAGGTTAGTCCGAGAGGCGCAAACGTACTTGAGCAATGTGAACATTACATAGCCGACATCAGCCACATATCCGAGGCTTGCAGAGACGCGTAGGGGAACCAAGGTCAAGCCGCGGAGCGGAACCGTACTTCGGTACGGTGAGCACCACAGGCTTGAGATTGGCCCCGTCCGCGCCTCTGCAAGCCTCGGGGGTTACCAATGGATGATTTTACCGGGATTCATGATGTTGTTCGGGTCGAACGCATGCTTGAGCGTACGCATCGTCTCGATCGCCTCCTCGCCATGTTCCTGCACGAGGAAATCCATCTTGTGCATGCCGACGCCGTGCTCGCCGGTGCAGGTGCCGTCCATGGCGATCGCGCGCGACACCATGCGGGCGTTGACGCCCTCCGCTTTCGCGATGTCGTCGGGGTCATTCGGGTCGACCATCATCAGCACATGGAAATTGCCGTCGCCGACATGACCGATGATGGAATAGATCATGCCGTTCTTTTCGCAATCGTCCTTGGTGTCGAGGATGCATTCGGCGAGGCGGGAAATCGGCACGCAGCAGTCGGTGGAAATCGAACGCCCGCCCGGCCGCATCTGCAGCATGGCGAAATAGGCATTGTGACGCGCCGCCCACAGGCGCGACCGGTCCTCCGGCCGCACGGCCCATTCGAAGCCGATCGCTTGATGGCTGCCGA
Organism: Noviherbaspirillum sp.; assembly: GCF_036846085.1. Lineage (NCBI taxonomy): Bacteria > Pseudomonadati > Pseudomonadota > Betaproteobacteria > Burkholderiales > Oxalobacteraceae > Noviherbaspirillum > Noviherbaspirillum sp. The sequence continues at coordinate 982 of NZ_DAIUCO010000239.1, forward strand.
CGATTTCCTGTACGACCTCGGCCTGTTCGCGCACGCCGTTTTCACTGCCGTGGAACTCGAACAGCAGCAGCGGCTTTTCAGGCAGGTTCAGCTTGTCGTGCGCATTGATCGACCGGACGCTGTTTTCGTCGAGGAACTCGATCCTTGCCACCGGGATACCCATCTGGATGGTCTGGATGACGCTGTTGACCGCATCGGCGGCGGAGGGAAAGGAACAAACCGCGGCCGACACCGCTTCAGGCTGCGGATACAGCCTGACGGTGACTTCGGTGATGATGCCGAGCGTTCCTTCGCTGCCGACGAAGATACGGGTCAGGTCGTAGCCGGCGGATGATTTGCGGGCCCGGGTGCCGGTCCTGATGATGCGCCCGTCGGCGGTCACGACGGTCAATGCCAGCGTGTTTTCGCGCATGGTGCCATAGCGCACGGCGTTGGTGCCGGACGCACGGGTGGCGGCCATGCCGCCCAGGGACGCATCGGCGCCCGGATCGATCGGGAAGAACAGGCCGGTATCCCGGATTTCCTGGTTGAGTTGCTTGCGGGTCACGCCGGCCTGCACCGTGGCGGTCAGGTCCTCGGCGTGGATGGCCAGCACGCGGTTCATTTGCGACAGGTCGATGGTGATACCGCCTTGCAACGCCAGCACATGGCCTTCGAGCGAGGTGCCGGTGCCGTAGGGAATCACCGGTACCCCGCAGGCATTGCACAATTTCACCGCCGCGGCCACCTCCTCGGTGGAATGGGCGAACACCACCGCATCGGGCAGCATTGGATCGTAGGAAGATTCGTCGCGCCCGTGGTGCTCGCGCATCGCATGGGTGGTGGAAAGACGTTCGCCGAACACGGCGCGCAGGTCTGTGAGCAGGGCTTCGGTTGCCGGCCGCGCGAGCCTGGACAAATCAGCTGGATGGTTCATGGCATCTCCTCGGGATGGGTCGATTCTACTCTGACGGGGAATGTTCGCCAGCGGCGTTTTTGCCGTATCCTCGCGGTGTCTCCTACTCTTTCCGAACCATCATGGGCAACCGACTTTCCAAGATAGCGACACGCACCGGCGACAACGGCACCACCGGCCTCGGCGACGGCAGCCGCACCGGCAAGGACAGCCTGCGGGTGCATGCGATGGGCGACGTGGATGAACTGAATTCGCATGTCGGCCTGCTGTTGTGCGAGGACCTGCCGCCGGCGCTGCGCGAGGAACTGGTGTCGATCCAGCATGACCTGTTCGACCTCGGCGGCGAATTGTGCATTCCCGGCTACTCGATGATCACCGAATCACATGTTGCGCGCCTTGACGCCCTGCTCGAAAAATACAACGCCGACCTGCCGCCGCTGAAGGATTTCATTCTGCCGGCCGGCTCGCGCGGCGCGGCGCAGGCGCATGTATGCCGCACCGTCGCCCGCCGCGCCGAACGCGCGATCGTCACGCTCGGCAATGCGGAGACCATTCACGACAAGCCGCGCCAGTACATGAACCGGCTGTCGGATTTGATGTTCGTGCTGTCGCGGGTGCTGAACCGTTATGCAGGGGGGAGCGATGTGCTGTGGGAGAAGGAGCGGAAGCGGGATGTTTGAGTGGCTGTTTGGGAAATTAATGGGGTAGTAGATGCGGGTGTGATAAATGCAGTCAAAAGCGCTTAAATACTTGTCCCCTCCCCCTCTCAGGGGGAGGGTTAGGGGTGTAGCAGAGAATTCGGGCAGCCTGCTGCCCGCCTGCGAAACAATCTTCGCTTGCAAGCGAAGATGCGTCCTGCAAGGAGGGGTAGTGAGGTTGAATAGCTGTATGCGATAGCCCAACCTCACCACCCCCATCCCAACCTTCCCCCTAGAAGGAGGAAGGAGCTGGCTCGCTTACAACCTTATTACTTCGCCACGCGAAAACGGCTTCTCACCCCCCACCCTCATACACCTTCAACACCTCCATCGCCGCCCGCTGGTTGAAAAAGCGCGCCCAGCCGAAAACATTCTCTCCATGCCTGTCCCGCGCCCTGGGATCCGCGCCATGCTCGATCAGCCAGCGGATCAACTCAGGATGATTGAACTGCGCCGCAACCATCATCGGCGTCTCTCCCCTGCTGCCGGGCGCCGCCTCGTCCAGCGCGAAGCCGCGCTCCTTCAGCATCTGCATGCAGTCGATACACCCGCGCCGCGCCGCATGATGCACGATCTTCCATCCGTGCCCGTCCGCGATGTCGGTGCGCGAACCGGCATCCATCAGCACCTTCGCAATGTCCACATCCGCTTCGTACAAGGCCACCATCAGCGCATTGCGGCCGGCCTTCCCGGGGATCGGACTGCGGTTGAGCGCATTGACGTCGGCGCCATGTTCCACCAGCAGGCGCACCAGCGGCATATTGCGGCGCGCGCTCGCCATCATCAGGAGCGATGAGCCGTTTTCCGCGAAAGCGTTGGCGTCCGCACCGTTGCCGAATGCCTTTCGAAGCTGCTCGATATCGCCCCGGTCGAAGAGGCTCATCAAATCGTCCTCAACGCCGGTCTGTACCGCATCCGTTGCGGAGCGCACCGGCGTGCCGGTTGTGAAGAAAGGTTCGCCCGCATCCCAGATGAATGCCGCCACGAACAGAAAAGCAAGTCCGATCACCGCCGCCCTCAGCCTGCGTGCCCAGTGCGGTGCCGGGCCGGCGTTGCCTGCCTCGGCGATCGGCGGGTCGCCCGCCCGCAAGGTGGGAACGCCGGCATCGGTATCGAGTACGTCCCGTATTCCGGCGGCGATCGCCTCGGCGACTGCCACATGGGGTATCCCGCTGCCGAGGGTGACGTCTGCTCCCTTGCCGTTACGCCGGACAGCGACAATACGGTAAAAATCGGTCCGGCGATTTCCCATGACCTTGGTCATGCCGACCGAGACGTCGATGCGGCCCAGCTCCGTGGCCGCCATGCCGATGGTGCGGTCGCCGAGCAGCCATTTGTCATCGACCGTGATGCGGGCTCGCCTCACCCCGATCCGGCGTTCATGCGTTACGCAGTACACCGCTCCAACGGCAAGCCCGGAACCGACCGTCAGCAGCAGCAAACGGAACAGCAATGCCTGCATGCCGGACGAGGGAATGAAGCCGGCGATCAGCAGGAAGACTGCTGCGACGGCGGCAAGGGTGAACACCATGCCCCTGTCGCGTCCTTTGGGATAGGTGATGTCCAATCCGTTGCCGCTTCGCCTGATGACCGCGATGTGCGGCGGAATGTCGATCCGCTTGGCGCCGCCTGCGGAGCCGTCCGCGCGGCGGTCAATCGACGGTGGCGGGTTGGCGGAGGCGGCTGCGGGATCGCCCGCTGCTGAACTACCGATGACGATATCGAATGCCCGGTCCAGCGC
>NZ_DAIUCO010000239.1:4325-8333 GCF_036846085.1 Noviherbaspirillum sp.
GTCTTCCGTCTGTACCCTTATCTGCCAGCGATGGCGCTGCCCTTCCGTTTCTGACGACGGCGGCAGGGTGGCCGGCGGATGGAATGCGAAGATGATCGTGTCGCCGTGCGGGCGCATCGATTTCTGCTGCTGCCAGACGGTGCGGTAGCGGGTATCGTCACCGGTGTGATCGACCTGTTCGCAAACCAGCGAAACGAGATAGCCGGCGTCGGGCTCGGCAGGCTTGGTGAAGCGGATCTGTCCGCCGATGACTTCGCCGAGCCGGGGGGCCGGAGATGCCAGTGACAAAGCCAGTTCGCCGAACCGCCGCCATGCCAGCGTGCTGCGGACGGCGGCATACAGCAGGTAAAGGCCGACCAGGGGGAAAATCAGTACCACCCATATGAGGCCGCCCTGGCGTCCTGCATCGGCAAGCGCAATGCCGGCAATGGGGAAGCTCAGCAAATTCCAGAAGATTGCGAACAGCCAGACACCCCGTTTCGCATTCCTGCCGTTCGAGAGAATGCGGCGGGAATTCCGGCGCGGAAGGCTTGGCAACGGGCCGTCCGCCGGCGCACGCAGTGTTTTCCACAGCATCCAGAATGCCCCGATGCCGACGGCGGGAAACAGCGTGGCGAACGGGATATGAAAGACCAGCTGCTTCCACCGTATGTCGCGGTCGATGATCGCATGTTCGGGACGAACCGGATTGACCCATACCGTCACCGGTGTTTCGGCGGCTTTCGCCTGCATAAGGCGTTCATGCCAGTCCTTATGCCAGGAACCGATGTTGTCCCACCCGGAATCCGACAGCCCGACGCGCGTCCCCTCGTAGGCCTTGCCCCAGTATTCATACCGGTACCGCGCCGTGACTTTGTAGGTGGTGGTCTTGCTGCTGCGGCTGCTCTTGAGCTCGGTGTCGAGCACCTGGGCGGACACCGGTTCCCATGATTGAGTCTTGTGCCAGTTGGCCAGCATGCCTTGCACAGGCAGCAAGCCGCCGAACAGGCCCGCCGCGGAAAAGGCAATGCCGAACAGGAGGCAAATGACAACGAGGGAAAATTTGTTTTTCAAGCCAGCCTCGCGGAAAGAGTGCGGGAAGCGCCTGTTGATCAGGCGGGCACATCTTAACCGAGGCTTGTTTCCGCGTCACATCTTCTTAACAAAGTGACCACTCGCAGTCGAATGGCCAGCGATGTTTAACGCTTTTACTTCGGCCGCTTGTCAATCACCCGCCGGGCCTTTCCTGTTGCGGTGCGTTCAATCGTATCCGGCCGCACCACGCTGACCCGCGTCGTCACGCCGACGAAGGTTTTGATCTGCTGCTCCATCGAGCGTGCCAGCGCCTCCACGTCCGAAGCGCCCAGCTTCGCCGCGGCTTCGATGCGCATTTCCGCCCTGACCTCCAGTTCGTCGAGATGGCCTTCCCGCGTGACCACGAGCTGGTACTGCGGCGCGAGATCGGCCTGCTTGAGGATGAGTTCCTCGATCTGGGTCGGGAACACATTCACGCCGCGGATGATGAGCATGTCGTCCGAGCGGCCGGTGATCTTGCCGATGCGGCGCATCGACCGCGAGGTCGGCGGCAGCAGGCGGGTAAGGTCGCGCGTGCGGTAGCGGATGATCGGCAGTGCTTCCTTGCTCAGCGACGTGAAGACGAGTTCGCCCTCCTCGCCGTCCGGCAGCACCGCGCCGGTATCGGGATCGATGATCTCCGGGTAGAAATGGTCTTCCCAAATCACCGGGCCGTCCTTGCTTTCGATGCATTCGTTCGCCACGCCCGGCCCCATCACTTCCGACAGGCCATAGATGTCGACCGCGTCGATGCCGGCGCGCGCTTCGATCTCGCTGCGCATCGCCTCGGTCCACGGCTCGGCGCCGAAGATGCCGATTTCGAGCGAGGTGTCGGCGGGATTCAATCCCTGCCGCGCGAATTCCTCCACGATGTTCAGCATGTATGACGGCGTGACCATGATGATGCGCGGCTTGAAGTCCTGGATCAGCTGCACCTGCCGCTCGGTCTGCCCGCCCGACATCGGGATCACGGTGCACCCCAGCTTTTCCGCGCCGTAATGGGCTCCCAGTCCGCCGGTGAACAGGCCGTAGCCATAGCCGATATGGACGATATCGCCGGGACGGCCGCCCGAGGCGCGGATCGATCGCGCCATTACCGTCGCCCAGGTATCGATGTCGTTCTTCGTGTAACCGACCACGGTCGGCTTGCCGGTGGTGCCGCTGGATGCATGGATGCGCACGACCTGCTCGCGCGGCACGGCGAACATATTGAACGGATAGTTGTCGCGCAGGTCGTTCTTGTAGGTGAACGGGAAGCGGGACAGGTCCGCCAGCGTCTTCAGGTCATCGGGATGCACACCGGCCGCATCGAACGACTTGCGGTAATGCGGCACGTTGTCGTACGCATGCCGCAACGACCATTTCATCCGCTGCAGCTGCAATGCCTGCAGTTCATCCCTGCCCGCGGTTTCGATCGGTTCCAGTTCCCTGGGCTCCGGTCTGCGATGTGCCATATGCGTCTCCTCTTGTATGCCGACCGCCGCGACGATTCATCCCTTGTCCATCGCCGCGCCGATCACGTCTCCATTGATCTGAAATGACTTCCCCCGGAACACTGCGATGCATGTCCCGTCCTGGCTGGTCACCGTAATGTCGTACACGCCGGTCTTGCGGGAACGCACCTGCTCGACCGCTTCGGCCTGCAGCACATCGCCTTCGCGGCCGGGGCTCAGGTATTCGATGCTGCACCCCGACGCCACCGTATTCTGGTTATAGCTGTTGCACGCAAACGCAAATGCGCTGTCGGCCAGCGCGAATATGAAGCCGCCGTGGCAGGTCCCGTGACCGTTCAGCATCTCCGGCCGGACCTGCATGGTCATGCGTGCATACCCCGGCCCGATCGCGGCCAGTTCCATGCCCAGCGCCTGCGTCGCCCGGTCGCGCGTGAACATGGCGAGCCCGGCCGCTTCGGCCAGGCTTTGCGGGTCCATCGGCGGCAGATCGCCGTGATCGTTCATGATGCGGTCGCCATGATCATTTCCCCTTGTATTGCGGCGCGCGCTTTTCCATGAAGGCGTTCACGCCCTCCTGGTAGTCGTGGCTGCGCCCGAGCTCGCGCATCAGGTTGCATTCGAGCGCAAGCTGCTGCTCCAGGCTATTTGCCGGGCTGGCGTACAGCGCCTGCTTGATGCGCGACAGGCCGAGCGTCGGTGCGCTTGCGAAATGCCGGGCCATGTCGTCGCTCTCCTGCGCAAGCTGCGCATCGTCGACGCACTTCCAGATCAGTCCCCAGCTTTCCGCCTTCTCCGCGGTGAGCTTGTCACCCAGCATTGACAGTCCCATGGCCCTTGCAGTACCGAGCAGGCGCGGCAGGAAATAGGTGCCGCCCGTATCGGGCAGCAGGCCGAGCTTGCAGAACACCTGTACGAAGCTGGCCGAGCGGGCGGCGATCACGATGTCGCATGCCAGCGCGATGTTGGCCCCGGCGCCGGCCGCCACGCCGTTGACGGCGCAGATCACCGGGAAGGGCAATGCGCGCAGGGAGAGCACCAGCGGCGCATAGTATTTTTCGATCGCCGCGCCGAGATCGGCGCCGTCCGGACCGGGCGCCACTTCGCTGTCGGCCAGATCCTGCCCGGCGCAAAATCCGCGTCCCGCCCCCGTCAGCAGCAGCACGCGTACTGATTGATCCGCGCGAATCGCGTCGAGCGCATGCTGCACCTCGCGATGCATCGCACCGGTGAAGCTGTTGAGCTTTTCGGGACGGTTGAGCGTAAGGCGGGCGATGCCGTCGCTGATGGTGAAGAAGATGTTCTGGTATTGCATTTGTTGTCTCCTTGCGGCTTTTTAGAATGACCGGCCGTTTTCACAACCCGCGTTATGCGCCTTCCCCCACCTAGGGGGAAGGTTGGGATGGGGTGGCCCGCACTGGGGTGATAAGGTCGAGCCAAAGGATGTGGTTGTTCAACCTCACTACCCCCACCCTAGCCCTCCCCCTGAGAGGGGGGAGGGAAC
>NZ_DAIUCO010000240.1:0-8322 GCF_036846085.1 Noviherbaspirillum sp.
CATCCAGGGCATCACCAGCGACGGCAAACAATTTCGTCCCAGCGACTGGGCGGAAAGGCTATGCGGCGTCATGTCCTGCTTTCGCCCTGAAGGCTCGGGTGGCCCGAATGCCCATCTCCAGTATTCGCCCTATGTGCGGCCGACAATGCTCAATGGCGTGCGATCCGTCGTGGTGAATGCGGCGCTGCGGGAGATCGAGCCCTTGGCTTATCACTTCGTAGTGAATTTTGCGAAGGATAATGATTTGCAGGTGGTGGAGGCTTGCTTGTTGCCGGAAGCGGATAAGAAGTCAAATTAATGGTTTGTTCGCCAAATCTGTTCAAACTTGTCAGCATGCCATTTCCAACGCTTTAGGTTTCAACCTCCTCTGCCGAAAAGAGCATGGAGAGCATGCAATATTGGTATCCCGTCTTTAGCGTTCTCGACCTTCGATCTTCAATCCTGGATAGGGGCGGTAGACAAAACATGGCTTGCTAATGCTGATATCACTTTGGCAAACTCTGGACCGTTCATCTTTTTAAAAACACCATTTGTCTTTCCGTAGGTACATTTTTTCGAATCTCTCCTAAGATTCGAAGTGCCAGCTTTTGCGGAGAAATAAAATGCATCATAGTAAAAATGGATTTACGCTAATCGAAATGATGATTACCGTAGCCGCCATAGCAATACTTGCAAGTATTGCTATTCCGGCTTATCGGGACTACATAACAAGGGGCAGAATTCCCACAGCCCATACAAATTTAGCGGCGCTTCGCGCAAATCTAGAACAGTACTTCACGGACAATCGCACCTATGTTGGTGCGTGTGCTCCCAATACTGTTGCGCCACTACCAAATCCCAACAACTTTACGTTTAGTTGCCCAACATTGACGGCAACGACCTTCGAAGCCCGCGCGACCGGCATTGCTGGCGGCCCAATGGACGGCTTTGTCTATTCCATAAATCAAGATAACGAAATGCGAACCACATCCGTTCCCGCGGGTTGGGGAAATCCTCCGTTCGCGTGTTGGGTAACAAAGAAGGGCCAGACATGCTAACCGCGAAACAGCTCAAGGGTTTTGGTTTGCTTGAGCTGATGATTGCAATAGCAATCGTTTCTTTAGCGTTTGTATGGGGCTTGCCGTCTTTTACGCAATGGATTCAAGGTATGGAAAATCGTACAGCAGCCGAGTCGATTCAAAACGGCTTGCAACTCGCCCGGACCGAATCAGTAAGACGAAATGCGATTGTGCGGTTTCAATTGACTGGCCCTGTAGGTCGAGTGGCTTGGACCGTAGGCTGCGTCACTGTACAAGATGATTGTCCAGCTGTTATTCAAAGCCGAAGCGCAGGCGACGGCAGTTCGAATGCAAGAGTCGGAGTAAGTGCTGTGGCAATCCCAAATCCGCCACCTGTAAACCAATTTGCTGCCGTGCTGGCTGGAGGTGCAGGATTTACCGCAGACACCGGAGTCAGCTTCAACGGCATGGGACGTGTTCCAACGGCGAACGTCGGAACCGACATCACGCGCTTTGATATAACGAATGATCTGTCCTCAAAAGCGCGTCGATTGATTGTAGTGGTGGGAATCGGTGGTCAAATCAGAATGTGCGATCCAGCCTTGGTATTCGCAGTTAATCCGCAAGGCTGTGCTTGATCGCGAGTAGGGGGCAAAGTGAACATCACGACTAAAAATCAGCGCGGTATCGTCATTATTGAAAATCTTATTGCGCTATTAATTTTTTCTCTTGGAATTCTGGGACTTGTTGGCATGATGGCGGTGTCAACCAAAGACTCGGCCACGGCAAAATATCGGAGTGAAGCAAGCCTGTTTGCTGGTCAGATAATTGGCCAGATGTGGGCGGCGGATAAGAACAACGCGATATTAAAAGCCAATTTCGAAAGTCCAAGTGGAGTGGCGTACGCACCGTGGCAGGCAAGTGTAGTCAATTCGCTTCCTGGAGCGGCTGCAAATCCACCTGAAATAGTTATCGATGCAAACAACGTGGTGCGCGTTACTGTTTCCTGGCAGGGGCCTGGAGAACATAGTCCGCATAATTTCGTTGCGGTGGCACGTGTCATCGCAACGAATCATAACTAAGGCAAACAGAGAGCGTGCCATGAGTTTTTCACACCTTCGGCGACACATCGGATTCACATTGATTGAAGTTATGGTCGGTCTGGCAATCGGCATGATCGCAGCCTTGGTGATGACCCAAGTGTTTGCGATTTCCGAGTCGCAGAAACGCACTACTACGACCGGATCTGATGCTCAAACCAATGGAAGTATTGGAATTTACACCATAGAACGCGATGTCCGGATCGCCGGTTATGGATTCAATGCTGTGGGTGCCTTGGGATGTACGATAAATGCTAACTACGACGGAGACGACACGACGTTTCAGCTGACGCCAATTACTATCACTCAAGGAGTAGGCGGGCTGCCGGATTCAATAACAGTGATGTACAGCTCAAAATCTACTTTTTCTGCGCCTGCCCGAATTATTACTAATCATCCGCCGCAAGCGACTAACATGTTTTTGAACACGACGCTCGGCATGGAGGAGAATGACCTCGTTGTTGCATTTGAAACCGGCAAAGACTGCACACTTCTCCAAATAACCGGCATACCGAACGGGAATGTCCAAATCCACCATCAAAATACGAGTCCATGGAATCCGCCCGGCGGACAAAACATTTTCCCCAAACCGGATGGTTATAGAGCTGGCGCATCGCTGTTCAATCTAGGTGGGCTAGTTCGGAAAACGTACTCGATTGATGCTAACAGCAACTTGGTTCTTGGCGATTTCAGATCAGCTACAAATACTGTTGACGTACAAGTTCTTGCGCCGAGCATCGTAAATCTTCAGGCGCAATATGGAATCGACATGAATGGGGTCGATGACGGGATCGTTGATACCTGGAGCGATGTAATACCGCCAGGCGCCGCCTTGAATCGCGTGTACGCCATACGTCTTGCGTTGGTTGCACGCAGCGGTCTGGTGGAGAAAGCTACTGGTGGCAGCTGTGATATCACGACTGCAAATTCCAATAACCGCCCAATGTGGTTAAACAATGTCGATATTGACGTGAGCCGGCATCCCAATGGAGCCGCGTACCCACTGTGGCAATGTCATCGATACAAAGTGTTTGAAGCAATTATGCCTCTCCGTAATCAGATATGGAGAGTGTCATGAACAAGTCTTCATCGCATGCATTGGTTGGGCATAAAGCTACGCCGGCAACCAGTATATGTCTACCAAGGCGGTATTCGATTAGACAAGATGGTGTCGTTCTTCTGTTTGCTTTGATCATATTAGTGGCGATGACCATGGCCGGTGTGGCGATGATAAGGTCCGTCGATACAGGCAATGTAGTCATTGCAAACTTGGGATTCAAGCAAGGCACTACGTGGGCCGCCGATACAGGTACCGAAACGGCCATCGACTGGTTGCGGACTGTTGGAGCAGGGACAAACACTGATCAAGCTTCACAAGGTTATTACGCTACGAGCCAAGATGCGCTAGACCTAACCGGGACCAGCAAAGATCCAAACAAAGCATTGGTTGACTGGGATTTGAACGGATGCAACGGCGCAAATGCATCCGCCTGCGTTACGCCTTCCGCTCCAATGGACGCAGGGTTTGGGAACTCCGTGAATTACATTATTCATCGTCTTTGCAAAACCGGTGGAGGAGTAAATGATCCGGGTAACAGTTGCGCCACGAACTTGCCGGCGGCGGAAACCAGTCCCAATAAAGACGAAATCAGTCCTGGTACTCCACGCGCGCAAGGAGCGCCATCTGTTTACTACCGAATTACGTCTAGGGCAAAGGGACCGAAAAATTCGGTAACTTTTGTGGAGACCGTAATGCATTTTCCGATTGAGAAGATACCCGGTGGGAGCAGCCACGCCCCGGCCGGCAAATAGTCTGCGTTTGGCAATATCGATTTGCCATTCCCGAAAAACTGTTAGATGTGTTTTCCTAGACTGCTTAGGTCTTCACTGTTTATGTAATGCCAAAGCTAATTTGAGGTTGATATGAATTCATTCTTGTTACGCGCATTGCAAGCACCGCTGTTGTCATTACTTTTGCTTTTGCCAAGCGCCTTTTTGAATGCCGCTACAACTGATATTGCTAACTCGCCGATGGCAAACTCTTCATCAGCAGTAGTGAAACCGAATGTAATGTTTATTCTCGATGATTCAGGGAGTATGACCTGGAGCTATCTTGGTGACAGTGTCTATGCCAATGGATATCAGAACAAGATTGGATACCGATCTCACCTTTGTAATAAGGCTTATTACAATCCGAACGTCACATACGCATTACCTGTGAATGCGGACGGTACGAATTTTACTGCCCCCTCATTTAACGCAGCGTATTTCGATGGCTTCAAAGCTGGTTCCGTGACAGTAAACTTGAGTACAAACTTCATGGCATGGCGTTCAAATAACAGCGATCCGAAAACGCCCGCCGGATACTCGGAAGACTGCTGGAAAGATAGCAACTCTTGTACTCCAGGCGGATCCAATACTTTACCAAACTCCGGCGAACCGGCTTACTACTTTGTTTATAAAGGCAACAAACAGGCAAACCTTGGGGATAATTCGAACAATGATCATTGTAAGGATCATTTATTCGATACGTCTACATCAGGGAACAAGAACTGGTACAAGGTTGTTGTTGGCTCGAGCTCTGGACCTAATGCCTCGGACGAAAGGCAGAATTTTGCAAATTGGTACAGCTTCTATCGAACCCGTATCATGGCAATGAAGAGTGCCGCAGGTCTGGCATTCAAAAGTATTGATAACAATTATCGCATCGGGCTGAATACCATCAATTACACCGGAACCAATAATTCAGATAGCCGTTTCCTTAGCATTAATGATTTCAACGATACTCATAGAGCTACATGGTATTCAAAGCTGTATGGTACTAGTCCTAGCGGAGGTACGCCGCTTCGCGATGCTCTTTCGAAGGCTGGACGGATGTATGCCGGTCAATTTTCGACCATAGATCCAGTTCAATACTCCTGCCAGCAAAACTTCGCGATTCTTTCTACCGACGGATATTGGAACGGTGGAGACGGCTATCAAATCAATGGAAGCACTAATGTGGGCAACCAAGATGGCGGCACTACCTTGCGTCCATTATTTGATAGCGCAAATGTCGCCAATACACTTGCTGACGTGGCGATGTATTACTACAAGACTGATCTGCGTACCGACGCATTAAGCAACTGCACTGGAGTACTTGGAAATGATGTTTGTGAAAACAATGTTCCTGGAAGTGGCGATGACGTGAATAGTCAGCAGCATATGACGACATTCACACTCGGCCTTGGTGTGAACGGAACATTGACATATTCGGACAATTATCAGCAGGGTGGATCCAGTGACTTTAACCAGATAATTCAAGGCACCAAAAATTGGCCTGCTCCGCAGGCAGATAAACCCACTGCCATTGACGATTTGTGGCATGCCGCAGTAAATGGACGCGGCACATATTTTAGCGCACAGAATCCTGATTCATTGGTGAGCGGAATTACGAAAGCGCTAGCTGGTGTCACAGCTCGAAAGGGAGCTGCATCGGCGGCTGCAACCAGTAACCTTCAACCAGTTGCAGGAGATAATTTTGCTTACGTGGCGCTTTATCGTACTGTGAAATGGGATGGGGATCTTGAGGCCAGGCCTATCGATCCTGGAACTGGCGAAGTATCTGCGACTAAATTATGGGCAGCCCAACCTCTGCTCGACTCAAAAGTCTCGGCTTTGAGTGATACCCGTACCATTTACACCCAGAATGGCTCGACGGGCAGTATGAAGCTCTTTACTTGGGCTAACCTTACGTCTGCGGAGCAGGCTCATTTCAACAATATTTGCGGAGCTACACCGAAGCTGTCTCAGTGCTCCGTATTAGATGCAAGCCAAAAGTCATTGGTTTCCGGTCTTAACTTGGTCAACTTTATTCGCGGCCAATCCGGATTTGAAGATGAGTCGAGCAACCCGGCGACGAACCGTATTTTCCGTGATCGTGAGCATGTTCTTGGCGACATGGTGGGTTCTCAGCCTGTGTACCTGAAGAAGCCACCGTTCCAATATGTTGACGATAATTTCAGCGCGTTTAAAAGCGACAACGAGAATCGACAAGCGATGGTCTACGTTGGTGCCAATGACGGTATGCTGCATGCGTTTAATGCCGTAACAGGTGTTGAAGAATGGGCCTACATTCCACCGATGGTGATGCCGAATTTGTATAAGCTTGCTGAAAAAAATTACGGAACCAACCATCAATACTTTACAGATGGCTCACCGAATATTGGGGATATTTGTCCAAATGCGCCAAGTAGCAGCTGCAGTAAGAGTCAGTGGAAGTCAATTCTTGTCGCAGGTATGAATGCGGGGGGGCGAGGTTACTATGCACTGGATATTACGAATCCCGCTACACCAAAACCGCTATGGAATTTTACAGTTGCAACGGATAGTGATCTTGGTTACACGTTCGGAAATCCGGTCATCACAAAACGCAAGGATGGTACTTGGGTTGTTGCATTCACTTCGGGATATAACAATGTTTCGCCTGGAAATGGTATAGGCTATCTTTATATATTGAATGCGAATACTGGCGCATTGTTGGAGAAAATCAGTACCAACACAGGCAGTACTGGAACGCCGAGCGGTCTTGGAAAGTTGAACGCTTGGGTCGACAGTATTTTCGATAACACTGCCGAGCGCTTCTATGCTGGAGACTTGCTGGGCAACGTTTGGCGCTTTGATATCGATAATGTCGTTCCACCTACAGGCAAAGAAGCTACTCTCATTGCCGAGTTGGGCCAAGTAGCCGGCGCCGGTGTGCAATCTATTACGACTAAGCCGTTGTTGGCAGAGATCTATCAGAATGGAGTGCGATACCCGATTGTGCAGGTTGCAACTGGGAAGTACCTCGGGCTAACAGATCTTGTCGATACGAGTCAGCAATCGGTGTACGCTTTCAAGGATAAGCTTACGGAAACAGGACTTGGGAAAGTTCGCACAGGAGGCACCTTGGTGAAGCAAACGCTTTCATCTTTTTCCAGCAATGGTCAAGCTCAACGTACAACATCAACTGTGAATGTGGCATGGGCCAACGACAACGGATGGTATGTTGATTTGAACCCGAATAATGAATCACCCGGCGAACGGGTAAATGTAGATATGCAGCAGCAATTGGGTATGTTGATCGTGGCAGCCAATGTGCCGAATACCAATGCCTGCAATATCGGGGGGGAATCTTGGATCTATTACTTCGATTATGAAACTGGGCAGTTTTTGAAGTCGTCCGCTGGCAATATGGTCGGGCAGAAGTTGAAAACAAACGCTATGGTGGCTGGTATTACAGTTGTTCAAAACGGTGGCGGTGGCCTCGGCGTGATCATCACTGATACTGGCGGCAATATCGTAAGTGGTGCGACGCCTCCAGGTACGAGTGTCAATGCAAAACGCGTTTCATGGCGTGAGTTGATTGATTAATTTAGCGGGTCTTTCAGAAGCGGATTTTGATCCGCTTCTCTTTTCTGGAGCTACCTGTTTTTGATTCGGCGCAGCGTCATAATTGGTCAAAGATTGTGGTTCTAAATTTTTTCGTTAAACGACAAGCCGGGTTGCTGGCTCTGGCGAGTTCGTTATCCTTTCATGCGTTGTTCGTAGGGGGCATTTTTTCTCTCCTTGGCAATCGAGTTGAAGTTGGTAGTGAGAGAGTAATGAATGTGTCTCTTCTCAAAAGCGAGGCAGAGGGCAATCGACCCGATTCTTCGGTGAACGCAGCGCCGCAAACTGAAGTGCGACATGACGGTCGTGCTTTTCCGAAAAACCAAGCGACCACACGGATCTTTTCGGAGCCGACTTCCGTACAAAGCATTCCACAAGTCGCAGAGCCTGAACATCCACACTACTTTTCATCAAAGGAATTGACGCAAAAGCCTCGGATAGTCCAAGAGGATCCAGCGACAAAGCGCTTTCAGATTCATGGAGTGCCATCACAAACCGCCGTGGTTCGATTATTTATCGACGAAGTAGGACAGGTAGTCCGAGCGCAAGTCGAAGAATCGTTGTTGCCTGCAGATGTTGAAGAGTTGATTGTAAATGCATTTCTCAGTGCGAAATTTCTCCCAGGTGAGCTGCAGGGACGTTCCGTGAAAAGCCAAATCAGGATTGCGGTAGATATTGAGCCAAACTTTTGATGCTTGGTCAGAACCGATTAAGCATATCCAACGAGGTTGGTTCAACTTTTTCAATCTCATTGTTTCAGAGATGGCCCCGTTTGATTGGACAGAAAATCGTTGCCGTTAGGTGGGGCTTTG
>NZ_DAIUCO010000241.1:0-8245 GCF_036846085.1 Noviherbaspirillum sp.
ACGTATACCTGGGGGCGACTTCGGGGCACGTGCGGTGGAATATGCGGATGGACATAACGGGCATTTGCGATTTTATATATCGGGGGTGGTGCGGGGTGCTAACCTGTGGCAGGTTAACATTGCTCGGAATAGCCTTACGCACGGCTCCTTCTCCCCTGGGAGGGGGAGGAAACCCGCCGGCGAATATTGAATACGATTTTTCGGAACAATGGCTGGCGTCGTACAGGCAACGCAAACAACTCTCCACACCCATGCCCGACATCATTCGCTTCTACCACCAGGGCGCCATCCGGACAATCGAATCCGGCGCGCCGACCCGCACAGTGCTGCAGCACCTGCGCGAGGACCTGCATTGCACCGGCACCAAGGAAGGCTGCGCCGAGGGCGATTGCGGTGCCTGCACGGTGGTCGTCGGCGAATTGCGTGACGATCGGCTGGCGTTGAAAACCGTCAATTCCTGCATCCAGTTCATGCCGACGCTTGACGGCAAGGCCCTGTTCACCGTCGAGGATGTCAGACCCCGCGGCGCGGCGCTGCATCCGGTGCAGCAGGCGATGGTCGAGTGCCATGGCTCGCAGTGCGGTTTTTGCACACCCGGTTTCGTGATGTCGCTGTGGGGACTGTATCTCAACCATGAGGACGGTGCCGCACCGCCGCAACGCAAGCAGATCGATGCAGCGCTGTCGGGCAATCTCTGCCGCTGCACCGGGTACCGCCCGATCATCGACGCCGCGCGCCGCATGTTCGAACTGCCGCCGGTGTCCCTGGACACCGGCGCGATCGCCGATGCCTTGCGGCCCTTGCAACGCGATCGTGCGCTGCGCTACGACTACGAAGGATGCCGCTTCGATGCGCCGCGCTCCCTCGACGAGGCGCTATCCATGCGCGCCGACCGGCCCGATGCCTGCCTGCTTGCCGGTTCGACGGATGTCGGCCTGTGGGTGACCAAGCAGATGCGGGATCTCGACGACTTCATCTATCTCGGCGAAGTGGCCGAACAGAAGGCC
Source organism: Noviherbaspirillum sp. (assembly GCF_036846085.1). Classification (NCBI taxonomy): domain Bacteria; kingdom Pseudomonadati; phylum Pseudomonadota; class Betaproteobacteria; order Burkholderiales; family Oxalobacteraceae; genus Noviherbaspirillum; species Noviherbaspirillum sp. The sequence continues at coordinate 1,008 of NZ_DAIUCO010000241.1, forward strand.
GTGACGCGGTCCGCCCGGCAACTGGAAATTGGCGCCGGCGTGTCGCTGGAGGACGCCTATCGTGCGATGTCTGAATTGTATCCGGCGGAACTGGCGGACATGTGGCAACGCTTTGCCTCCCTGCCGGTGCGCAATGCAGGCACGCTGGGCGGCAACATCGCGAACGGATCGCCGATCGGCGACTCGATGCCCTGGCTGATCGCCCTCGGTGCCGAGGTCGTGCTGCGCAGCCGGACCGGGGAGCGGGTGCTGCCGCTGGAAGACTTTTATCTCGGGTATCAGAAAAAGGATCTGCGCCAGGACGAACTGGTCACGGCGATCCGCGTGCCCTTGCCGCAGGACGGACTGCGATTTCGCACCTACAAGCTGGCGAAGCGGTACGACCAGGATATTTCCGCCGTATGCGCCGCCTTCGGCATCACGCTCGAGGGCGATCGCATCGCCACCTGCCGCATTGCCTTCGGCGGCATGGCGTCGACGCCGAAACGTGCGCTCCTTGCCGAAGCTGCGATGCTGGGGCGGCCCTGGGATGAATCCACGCTGGATGCAGCGGCCGCCATGCTGGAACAGGATTATTCACCGTTGACCGATATGCGTGCGTCCGCTGCCTACCGGATGACGGTGGCGAAAAACCTGCTGCGGCGCTTTTGGTTCGAAACCCGCGCCGATGCGCCGCTGCCGGCCACGGCGCTGGATGTGTTTGCCTTCAGGACCGCAGGAATGGAAGGAGGATGCGATGAACAAGCCGGGTGAAGCTGTCTTCGACACAATCGCCGCCTGGAGCGAGGTGGGCCGGCCGCATCAGCATGAATCAGCGCGACTGCATGTGCTGGGCGAAGCGGCCTACACCGACGATATCCCGGAGCTGCAAGGCACGCTGCATGCGGCATTCGGATTGTCGCAGCAGGCGCACGCCCGCATTCTCGGCATCGACGTCGATGCGGTGAAAAAGGCGCACGGCGTGGTCGCGGTGCTCACCGCCGCCGACATTCCCGGCGTGAATGATTGCGGTCCCATCGTGCATGACGATCCCATCCTCGCCGACGGGCTGGTGCAGTATGTCGGTCAGCCGGTCTTCCTGGTGATCGCCGACAGCTATGACAATGCGCGCCGCGCCGCGCGTCTTGCGCGCATCGAGTACGATCCGCTGCCTGCCATCCTGACGCCGAAGGCGGCGCGCGACGCGCGATCCTTCGTGGTGCCGCCGATGCGATTGCAACGCGGCGACGCGCAGCGTGCGCTGGCACAGGCACCCAAACGCCTGCAAGGCGTGCTGGATGTCGGTGGCCAGGAGCAGTTCTACCTGGAGGGCCAGGTCGCCTATGCGATTCCGAAGGAAGACCGCGGCATGCTGGTGTACAGCTCGACCCAGCATCCGTCCGAGATGCAGCATGTGGTGGCCCATGCGCTCGGCCTGCATTCGCATCATGTCATGGTCGAATGCCGGCGCATGGGCGGCGGCTTCGGCGGCAAGGAATCGCAGTCGGCGGTGTGGGCGGCGGCGGCAGCGATCGCTGCCGCGCATCTGAATCGCCCGGTCAAGCTGCGCGCCGACCGCGACGACGACATGATGGCGACCGGCAAGCGGCATTGCTTCTATTACGAATACGAAGCCGGCTACGATGATGATGGCCGCATCCATGCGGTGCGCCTGGAAATGGTGACGCGCGCCGGCTATTCCGCCGACCTTTCCGGTCCGGTTGCGACCCGCGCGGTATGCCATGTCGACAACGCGTATTACCTGTCGGATGTCGATATTTCGGCGCTGAGCGGCAAGACCAACACGCAGTCCAACACCGCCTTCCGCGGCTTCGGTGGACCGCAGGGCGCGATCGCAATCGAGTACATCATTGATGACATTGCGCGCCACCTGGGGCGCGATCCGCTCGATATCCGGAAAGTGAATTTCTACGGCCGCAGCAACGGCGGCGACGGCCGCGACCTAACGCCCTACGGCCAGCGGGTCGCCGACAATGTGCTGCATGAACTCGTCGCGGAACTGGAGGATAACGGCGACTATCGCCGGCGGCGCGCGGCGGTACGCGACTTCAATGCATCGAGCCCGGTGCTGAAGAAAGGCATCGCCATCACGCCGGTGAAGTTCGGCATTGCTTTCAATGTCACCCACCTGAACCAGGCCGGCGCGCTGGTGCATGTGTATGTCGACGGCTCCGTCCTCGTCAGCCACGGCGGCACCGAAATGGGCCAGGGCGTACATACCAAGGTGATGCAGGTGGTAGCGCATGAGCTCGGCATCTCCCTCGATCGCGTGCGCATGGCGCCGACCGATACCGGCAAGGTCGCGAACACCTCCGCCACCGCCGCCTCCACCGGCGCCGATCTCAACGGCAAGGCGGCGCAGGATGCCGCCCGCCGGATACGCCTGCGACTGGCAGCTTTCGCTAGCGAGCGCTATGGCGGCAGCGCGGAGGATGTGGTGTTCGCCGACAACAAGGTTCACGTGAACGGCAACGAATATGCATTTTCCGTACTCGTCGGCATGGCATACCTGTCGCGGGTGCAGCTGTGGTCCGACGGTTTCTACGCCACGCCGGACCTGCACTGGAATGCGGCCACCATGACAGGCAGCCCATTCTCGTATTTCGCCTACGGCGCGGCGATCTCGGAGGTGCTCATCGATACGCTGACCGGCGAATGGACATTGTTGCGCGCCGACGTGTTGTACGATGCCGGCCGTTCGCTCAATCCGGCCATCGACATCGGCCAGGTGGAAGGCGGTTTTATACAAGGCATGGGCTGGCTGACCACCGAGCAACTGTGGTGGAACGACGCCGGCAAACTGATGACCCATGCACCGTCGACCTACAAGATCCCGGCCGTATCGGACTGCCCGGCGGATTTCCGGGTGCGGCTTTTCGAGAACCGCAATAGTGCGGACAGTATCCATCGCTCGAAAGCGGTAGGCGAACCGCCGCTGCTGCTGGCCTTTTCGGTATTCTTTGCTATACGCGACGCTGTATCGGCGGTCGGCGAATACCGGTTCAACCCGCCATTGAATGCGCCTGCCACCGGCGAGCAAATTCTGCATGCGGTGGAACAGGTGCGTGCGATGCACGGAGGAAGGCGAACATGAACGACTGGCTATCCGCGCTGCTTGCACAGCATGGTCCGGCGGTCCTGGTGACGGTAGCCAGGTCCGAAGGCTCGGTGCCCCGCGAGGCCGGTGCCAAGATGCTGGTCACCGAGGACCGCTGCTTCGATACCGTCGGCGGCGGCCACCTGGAATTTTCAGCGATCGGGATCGCACGCCGGCTGCTCAGCGCGGGAAAGAAAGGGATGCCGCGCATCGAACGGCTGGCGCTCGGGCCGACGCTCGGCCAATGCTGCGGCGGCGTGGTGCATCTCGCCTTCGAATATATCGATATCGACGCCCATGCCGGCTTCGTCACGCTCGATATCCGGCGGCGGGCAGACGTCGATTGCTGGCGACTGGTTCCCCTCGACGGCCCGGAATGCGCACTGATCGCCACAGCAGATGCGGCCCCGCCCGGGATCGATCTGCATGCGGTCAGGCAATGCCGCCTCCTTATCGATGCCGCGGGACGCCACTGGCTGATCGATCCCTGCCTCGGCGGCGAGCCGCATCTTTACCTGTTCGGCGCCGGTCATGTTGGCGCGGCGATTGTGCGGGTACTGGAAGGCGTTCCCTGCCGCATTACCTGGGTGGATGAACGCGAGGAATTGTTCCCGCATGCATTGCCGCCCCAGGTGGCGATGGAAGTCACCGACACGCCGGAAGCCTTGATCGACACGGCGCCTCCCGGTACGAGTTTTCTGGTGATGACCCACAGCCATGGGCTCGACCAGCGACTGGCGGAATCCATCCTGCGCCGTGCCGACATCGGCAATGGCACAGGATGGTTCGGCCTGATCGGATCGCGCACCAAGCGCATCCAGTTTGAACGGCGGCTGCGCAATATCGGCATTGCGCCGGAAGTGCTGGCGCGAATGATCTGCCCGATCGGCATGCCCGGCATCGAAGGCAAGACACCGGCCGTCATCGCGGTAGCGGTCGCGGCACAATTGCTGCAGGTATGGGAACAGCAGATGGCGGCTATGCACGCGCCGGGCGAAGAGCGAACCGCATGAAAAGCGAATTGCAGATCCACCGGGGCAGCGTGCTGCACTATACCGGCGACCCCAGGCTCGACAACCATGCATGCCGATGGCATGAGGACGGATTGCTCACTGTCGCTGACGGTCGCGTGGTTGCCGCCGGCGACTATGCGGCGCTGAGAAATACATTTCCGCCGGATGCGCCGGAGCATGACCATCGCGGCAGGATCATCATGCCGGGATTCATCGATACGCATATCCACTATCCGCAGACCGACATCATCGCATCCCCGGCACCCGGCCTGCTGCCCTGGCTGGAAACCTACACCTTCCCCGCCGAACGCCGGTTCGACGATCCGCAGCATGCGCGCGAAGTCGCCGCCTTTTTCCTCGACGAACTGCTGCGCTGCGGAACTACCACCGCGATGGTGTACTGCACCGTCCATCCGGCATCGGTCGATGCATTTTTTACCGAAAGCGCATCGCGCAACCTGCGCATGGCTGCGGGCAAGGTCATGATGGACCGCAATTGCCCGGTTTTTCTGCAGGACAGCGCGGAAGCCGGCGCGCAGGACTGCGAACGGCTCATCCGGCGCTGGCACGGGCGCGGCCGCCAGATGTATGCGATCACGCCGCGTTTCGCGCCGACCTCCACCCCGGCGCAACTGCAGCTTGCCGGAGAACTGGCACGCGCCTATCCCGATACCTATGTGCAGACGCATGTCGCGGAAAACACCGATGAAGTCGCCTGGATGAAAGCCCTATATCCCGATTCGCGCAGCTATCTCGATGTCTACGATCGCCATGGCCTGATGCGTGAGCGTGCCATGTATGGCCATTGCATCTGGCTCGACGACGTCGACCGCAGGCGCATGGCCGAGACAGGATCGGCGGCAGCGCTGTGTCCCACCTCCAACCTGTTCCTCGGCAGCGGCCTGTTCGATTTCAATGCGGCGGATGCCGCCGGTGTGCAGCTATCGCTCGCGACCGATGTCGGCGGCGGCACCTCGTTCTCGATGCTGCAGACGATGAATGAAATCTACAAGGTGGGTCGCCTGGGCGGCACCCACCTGCCGGCCAGCCGCATGTTCTACATGGCGACGCTCGGCAATGCGCGCAGCATGAGGCTCGAAGGAACTATCGGCAATTTTGCGCCGGGTACGGAAGCCGACTTCATCCTGCTGGACCCGAAAGCGACACCTTTGCTGGCACGCCGCACCGCGCAGGCGAAGGATCTGGAGGAATTGCTGTTTGCGCTTGCGATGCTGGGGGATGACCGCGCGATCGCCGCCACCTTCGTTGCGGGAGACATTGCACATCTCCGGACCGCGGTTGCATAGGATGCGCAGGCAGTCACGATCAGCATCGCATCGCGACGAAGACAGCGCCTACAGGAAAGCGCCGATCTTTTGTACGACCGCATCCCGCACCGAACCGCTGGTCACGAAGGAGCGCGCAACAGCGATGTCGTCATGGAACCAGCGATCGCCGTCGAGGCAGGCCGCGATCTGCCGGCGCACTTCGTCGTAGGCAGCCTGCGTGCCCTTGCCGAGAACGAACCCGTCCAGCGCCTCCTCCGTCATCGTAAGCCCCTGCGCCGCCAGCAGCATTTCGACGCCGACGATGTATTGCGTGTTGGCCACCACGGTGGCCGCCTTCCGGGCACACCAGGTGGAATTCGAGATGTGATCTTCGCTGTTGCCCTTGGCTGGGATGCTGTCGACGCTGCCCGGCATGCAGAGCGTACGGTTTTCCATCACCAGCGCGCTCATCGAGCACTGCACCACCGGGTAACCGGTATTGACGCCGCGGATGCCCGACATCAGATTGCGCGGCAGGCCCCATGACATGCCCGGATCGATCAGCCGCGCGATGCGGCGCTCGCAGATGCTGCCGAGATCGGTGATCGCCATCGCCAGCAGGTCGGCCGCCTGCGCGAGGTACTGTCCGTGAAAATTGCCGCCTGAAATGATTTCGAAGCCGCCGCCGTCCTTCGGAAAGATCAGCGGATTGTCGGTGGCGGAGTTGATCTCGCGGGCGATGATGCCGTCGATGTAGTCGAGCGCATCGAAGACCGGGCCGTATACCTGCGGCGCGCAACGCAGCGAATACACATCCTGTATGCGCGGCGTGTAGGCGATGTCGGCGCGGCGCACTTCCTCCGGCAGTTGCACGGCGCGCGCCGTATGGATCGTCCTGGTGGACCCGGCCAGCAGGGTGCGGATGGCGGCGGCCGCCTTGATCTGGCCCGGATGCGGACGTGCACGATGGATGCGTTCGTCGAAGGCCGACATCTCGACCCGCATCGCCTCCAGCGACAGGCCGAGCGATACGCAGGCGTCGGTGAGCAGATTGCGCGCGTCGCGGGCGGCGAGCAGCGCGACCGCGAGGGAAACGGTGCAGCCGTTGATCAGTGCGGACGCATCCTTCGCCTGCAGCTCGAATTTCACCTCGCCGATGCCCGCCTGCCGGATTGCCTCCGGCGCCCGCATGCGCGCGCCCTTGTAGATCACTTCCGCTTCGTCGAAGCCGGCGATCGCTGCCGCGAGATAAGCAAGCGGCGCCAGGTCGCCGGACGCGCCCACCGATCCCTTCTGCGGCATCAGCGGATGGATGCCGGCATTGATGAAGGCGAGCAATCTGTCGACAACCTCGACACGCGGCGCGGAGTAGTTGCTGGCAAAGGCGTTGGCACGCAGCAACATGGTCGCGCGGCTGACCTGCTCATCGAACGGCTCGCCCATGCCGGCGGCGTGCGCCTTGATCAGTTGCGTCTGGAACAGGCCGATGTGCTCGACCTTGACGCGGGTGTCCTTCAGCAGGCCGACGCCGGTGTTGAAGCTGTACATCATCGGCGCATCGTCGTGCATCCAGTTCGCTTCGATGTAATCGCGGCTTTCCTTCAACGCGGCGCGCGCGGTGCCGGCAAGCGTCACGGTAATCGAGGTATCGCGGGCGACAGCAGCGACCTGGTCGGCGGTGAGGGTGAAGCCGTCGATGGCGAGTGTGGTGGACATGGATTTGCTTTCCGAATTTTTGGGTGCGCAACACTCGAAGTGTACGCGCCTCGACTACGGGCTCCTTCCCCCTCCCAGGGGGAAGGCAGGGATGGGGGTAGTGAGATTGAGCAAGTGCGTACAGTAGCTCAACCTCACTACCCC
>NZ_DAIUCO010000242.1:0-8173 GCF_036846085.1 Noviherbaspirillum sp.
GTATCGGACCTGGCCGCATTGCATGCTGCCCATGAACAAGCCAACATTGCCGACATCGGCGGCACAGCGGCGCAGCGGCCGGACGCTTATCTTGCCCAGCTCGGCCGCCAGATCGGCCACATCGACCAGCTGCTGCCCGACGGCAGCCGCCACACCCATGTGCGCTATCGCTACGCGCCCGCCTGCGACGAACACGGTACCCCTCTCGGCCCCGACGCCGGCCTGGACCTCGTCGGGCAAACCGATGCCGAGAACCACAGCCGTGCCTACGTCTACGCATCGCACCTGCTGACGCGCTTTACCGACTACAACGGCTTCGGCTATCAACTGAGCTGGCACACCAATGCCGACTGGGCGCCGTTTCCCACCCGCTGCATCCGCACTGTTGCCGATGACGGCAGCCAGGACACCCGCCTGGACTACAATCCCGCCTTCAACGAAACGGTCGTCACCGACGCCGCCGGCAATAAGGCCGTCTACACCTACAATCACCTGAACCTGATCACCGGCGTCGAAACCTTCGCCCCCGACGGCTCGCATCCCTGGTTCCAGCGCGTCTGGGACAAGGACGGCAACCTCATCAAGGACATCGACCCGGAAGGCCGCACGACCCGCTACCGCTACGATGCACGCGGTAACCTGCTTGCGGTCACCGGACCGGCCGGTGCTACCACCCGCTACGAATACGATGCCAGCAGCAACCCGGTCAAGATCATCGATCCGGCCGGCCGGCCATGGCAGCGTGAATATGATGTGCGCGGCAACCTCATCAAGCAGACCGATCCGGCCGGGCGCAGCACCGACTACCAGTACGACAGCCTCGGCGAGCTGATCGGCATCATTGACGCCAAGGGCGGCAGCAAGACGCTGACCTATAACGAGTTCGGCCAGCTTGTTTCCCATACCGACTGCAGCGGCAAGACAACCCGCTTCAGCTACAACCCGCTCGGCCACCTCATCGCCAGCACCGATGCGGCTAGGAACATCACCCGCTACGACACCGACCGCCTTGGCCGCGTCACGCGCGTCATCCGCCCCGACGGCAGCAGCGACACCTTGCACCACGACCCGCTGAACAACCTCACCGCCGCCGTCGATGCCAACGGCGCCGTTACCCGCTATGGCTACAACGGCCATGGACAACTGACCCACCGGCGTGACGCCAACGGCAACAGTCTGGCCTACCGCTACAACGCCAACCTTCAACTCATCCAACTCATCAACCAGAACGGCGAAGCGTACGACTTCCGGTACGACCATGCCGGCCGGCTGAGCGCCGAAACCGGCTTTGACGGCAAGACGACAGAATACGATTACGACAGCGGCGGCCGGCTCATCGGCAGCATCAGCGGCAAGATTCGCACCGACTATTTGCGAGACGACAGCGGCCGCCTGCTGCAAAAGACCGTGCACCAGCCGACCGGCCGCGGACCGGTCACGCATACCACCCGCTATCAATACGATGTGATGGGCAGACTGCTATGGGCCAGCGGCAAGGACGGCGATGTCAGCTACGAATACGACGCCGCCGGCAACCTCATCGGCGAGACGCAGCGGGTGAAGGTGCGGCAAGGCGGGCAATTGCTGGAACGGGTCTTTACCCTGAAACACGAAGTCGATGAACTCGGCAACCGGATACAGACGACGCTGCCCAATGGTCGCAAAGTAGGCACCCAGCGCTATGGCAGCGGGCACTGGATCGGCACGCTGTGGAACGGCAGTCCGATCGTCGACATCGAGCGTGACGACTTGCACCGCGAAAAGGTGAGGCAGCTCGGCAGAAGCGCAGTGCCGCAGCAGCGTCTGACGCAAAGCAGAAGCTACGACCCGCTGTCGCGATTGACCGGGCTGAATCTGCGCGGACCGAACCATGAACTGCTGGCTGCGCGAAGCCATGTCTACGACGCCGTGGGCAATCTCACCCGCATACAGGATCAGATACGTGGCACGCTGTCGTATGACTATGATCCCGTTGGACAATTGCTCAAGGCAACTCAACCGAACCTGGCTGAGACCTTCCAGTTCGACCCAGCCGGCAATCTCACTGACGGAACGCCGCAGAAGGCAGTCGCACCCATCAACAAGGCAGGCAAGGACCATGACAGCTGGGAGCAGGGCCTAGATCATCTTACCGAGCAGCCGCTCAATGCGACAAAGCCAAAGCTCGCGCCGGTGACGCACAACCTGCTCAAGTCGTATCTGAACACGGCGTTCGACTACGATGCCGAAGGGAACGTCATCCGCAAAGTTGTCAAGGGCGCAAAGGTTGAACAGCCGTACTCGCTGAACCTGCACTACGATGCCGAGAACCGGCTGGTAAAAGCAATCAGACCGGGACTGAGCTCAACCATCGAAGCCGAATACAAATACGATGTCTTCGGCCGACGTACCGCCAAGATTGTCAGGACCCTGCAGCAAGCGCAAGCCAGCGGTACCTATGGCGGCACAGCGCCCATGGAAGCGGTACGGGAAGACATCACCTTCTTCGTCTGGGATGGCGACACGCTGATCCAGGAAGTACAGCCGGACACGACGGTCACTTACTTATACCAACCGGAGACATTCGTGCCGCTGGCGCAGGTGCATAGCGATACGCCGGACAGCGCTTATGATGCGGAGGAAGTACAAAAGAAGCCGGCGCAGGAAGAACAGCAAGCAGCCGCATGGGAGCAGGAAGCGGAGAACCTGAAGTGGCTGAAGGTGACGGATGCGAAGGCACACGAGCTAGCCATAAAGGCGATTGAAGAGCGCAATAACGAGCAACGACAGCAGGCATTCAAACAGCTAAAGGATGAAGCGCAAGGGGACCGGATCTACTATGTCAATACCGACCATCTAGGTACGCCGCAGGAAGTGTTGAGCGAGGACGGTAAGGTGGTATGGCTGGCTAAGTACCGGGCGTGGGGGCGGGTACATGCGCTGGACAAGGAAGAAGTCAAGCAACCATTGCGGTTCCAAGGTCAGTATGAAGATCGGGAGACGGGATTGTTCTACAACAGATACCGCTACTACGATCCCGATACTGCTCGTTACATCATGCAGGATCCGATTGGATTAGTTGGCGGAACAAATCCATTTTCCTATGCACCAAGTAGCACAGGGTGGATTGATCCGTTAGGCTTATCTGGCAAACCACTCCCTAATGGAACCCAGGTAAATCGAATTGGTGGAAATTCGATTGAAAATCTTCGCTTAAAAGAAGCTGAAACTAAGCTCAATCCTCCAGGTATTTCGGTTCTCCATAGCACTTGTCCGGCAAATGCATCAAAGCAGATGCGCGAAGCCTTCCCTAAAGCTACCGGGTTGCAACAAGCGGCAGGAACAGTGTCTTCTGGCTCAGCCGATAAAATTCGAGAGGCAGGGTTTGATGTTATTGAGGATCCGACAAAGAAATTTCCGAATCATGCCCGGATCGTTCACCCAGCTGGGGCCGGTGGATTTACAGACGAGAATCTTGCAAAACTTTCGCAGGCGCTTGGTACAACTACAAAAATCCCTTAATGCTATGAACCTGAAATTATTGGATAAATCTGGAACGACAGTCGGTGAAATCTTTGTCTCAGCAGAGAATAGTGCTGTTCTCGGAGATTTTTTCCCTACGCCTGCTTTCTCAATTTACGAATCTTTATTTAGAGATCATGAGCAAGCAGCTAATGATCAGCTATTCGTCGAGGTAGATCGATTGGAGGAGGAAATTAGTTCATTAGGTTTTTATGTGATGGATCCTCGTAACGGGATTCAGAAAAAAATTACTGACTTGCAGATAATGGAAGATGGCATTAGCTTCCGCTGGGCGTAAAACTGGCCTTCCCCTGAATTAACGGACAGTTCCGGTAGGTATGATGTCACTATCGGAGGAAATAATGACAAGGGAATGAAGGTATTTTTCTGAGGAGTTCAAACAGGAGGCGGTTCGCCTGGCATCGCAACCCGGAGGCAGCAAGGCGGCGATTGCGAGGGACTTGGGGATCGGTGCCAATCTGCTTGGCAGATGGTGTCGGGACAGGACCGAAGGCAGGCAAACGCCGGGAAGCGCCGCCGACAAGGTGTCGGCACAGGAATATAAGCGCATGCGTCGGGAACTGGCCAAGGTCAAGACGGAGCGTGACATCTTAAAAAAAGCGCTCGGCTACTTCGCTGCAGACCCCAAGTGAAGTACGGCTTTATCGCCCGTCATCGCGCGATCTGGCCCACGAGAACAATGTGCCGTGTGCTTGGGGTTTCTACCAGCGGCTTTTACGACTGCCTTGATAGACCACCTAGTAAGCGTGAGCAGGACAATGCGCGATTGCTACGTGCGATTCGGCAAAGCTACGATGCCAGTGATGGTACCTACGGCTCGCCCCGCATTGCCTGTGACTTGCGGGACGCTGGAGAAACGTGCAGCGAGAACCGTGTGGCAAGGGTGATGCAAATTGCCGGCCTCAAGGCGCGCCACAAGCGTCGACGTGTACCTGGCCAGCAGGATGCAACCGTTCATTCGATTGCACCAAATCTGCTCGACAGGCAGTTTGCCGCCACGGCGCCGAACCAGAAGTGGACAGCTGATTTCACGTATGTCTGGACGGGAGAAGGCTGGCTGTTTGTCGCTGTGGTGTTGGACCTGTATTCACGCCGCGTCGTTGGTTGGTCAATGCAGCCGACGATGACTACGCAACTGGTCATGGATGCGTTGCTTATGGCAATCTTCCGGCGTGGCCGGCCGCAGGCGGTGCTGCATCATTCCGACCAGGGCTCGCAGTACACCAGCGAAGACTTCCAGCGACTGCTGGAATCACATGGCATCGTTTGCAGCATGAGCCGGCGTGGGAACTGCTGGGATAACGCGGCAATGGAGAACTTCTTCTCGACACTGAAGACAGAACGACTGAACAGGAAACGGTATCGCACCAGGGATGAGGCGCGTGCCGACGTCTTCGACTACGTTGAAAGGTTTTACAATTCGAGGCGAAGGCATTCCACCTTGGGCTATGTTAGCCCTGCACAATTTGAGAATCTACAATGCGCCTGACGGAAGTGTCCGTCGAAACGGGGGAAGGCCATTGTGCCTCGTATCAGGAGGCAACCGCTGCCTTCTTTTTACGCAGTGGCAGCGCCTCTGATTTCGCTTCCTTCTGCACCGCCTCCGCCTCCATCACCGGACACCGCTCCGGCAACCGCATCGCCGGATGATCGCTGAACAATTCCGCAATCCACTCGACGAACACCCGCACCTTTGCTGACAGGTGGCGGTTTTGCGGATACACCACGTGCAGCGGCAGCGGGTCTACCCGCCAGTCTTCCAGCAACAGCTCCAGCTGGCCCGACTGCAGGTAGGGGCAGACGACGAAGATGGGGAGCTGCGCGACGCCGACGCCGGCCAGGCAGGCCGCGACGTAGGCGTCGGAGTCGTTGAGCGCGATCCGGCCGGGCAGGCGCATCTGCATGCGTTCGCCGTCCATCGCGAAATCCCATTCGAAGATCTTGCCGGTCTTGGCGGAGAAGTAGTTCACGCATTGATGCTGCAGCAGTTCGCGCGGATGGACCGGGCGGCCGTTGAGCGCGATGTAGGAGGGCGCGGCGCAGGTGATGAAATGCAGCGAGCCGACGCGCCGGGCGATGAGGGTGGAGTCGGCGAGCGCGCCGCCGCGCACCGCGCAGTCGACGCCTTCCTCGATCAGGTCGACCGGGCGGTCGCTGCAGCCGATCTCAAGCTGGATGTCGGGGTAGCGCTTGAAGAATTGCGGCAACGCGGGAATGATGAGGTGGCGGCCGAGGCCGGTGGCAACATCGACGCGCAGGCGTCCGCTCGGACTGGCGCGCGTTTTGGAAAGGGCGTCTTCGGCATCGCGCACGTCGGCGAGGATCGACAGGCAGCGCTCGTAATAGGCGGCGCCGTCGGTGGTCACGCTGATGTGCCGGGTCGTGCGGTTGAGCAATTTGACCGACAGCGCCATTTCCAGGTTACGGATCAGCGTCGATACCGTGGCCTTGGGCAACTGCATCTGGTCCGCCGCCCGGGTAAAGCTGCCGGCGTCCACTACCTGCACGAAGACTTCCATCGCCTGTAATTTATCCATCACAACACCTCGCAGGTCATTGTTCAGGTTTCTGAACAGTAAATTCGTCTTATCGTTATTTATTCGCATTGTAGAACAAAGCTATAGTTCGGCCCACGATGGGATACGAGGATGCGATGAAAAGCGACGATTTCGATGCTGATGGCGTGAAGTCACAAACATTTTCTGTGGATAGCGGCGGGCGTCTGCTGGAGACACGGCTGTATTCGCCCATGGCGCCGGCGACCAAGGCGCGGCTGATTGTGTTTTTTCCATGTGGCGGCTTTTTGTCCTCCGACCTGGAGCAGACGGATGATTTCGTCCGCGTGCTGGCGGCGGGCACCGGTTGCAAGGTGCTTGCCGTCGCCTACACCACCGCGCTGAACTTACCTTTCCCGGCGGCGGCCGAGGATGCGCATGCGGTGCTGGCCTGGGCCGTGCGCCACCGCGCGAAACTGAACTGGAACGGCGAATGCATGATCACCGCGGGCGTCGAGGCGGGCGGCAACCTGGCTGCGGTGTCTTCCATGATGGCGCGCGACCGGGGTGGCCCGGCAATTGCCGCGCAATTGCTCATCATGCCGATGCTCGATGCCGGCCTGACGAGCTGTTCGATGCGCACGGTCGACGTTACGGGCGGCGCGGCCCGTGCAGCGGATGCCTGCGCCGCAGGTTACCGCGACTATCTGCCGCGCGCCGCCGACCGGGTACATCCCTATGCATCGCCCTTGCAGTCGAGCCGGATGAAAGGCTTGCCGCCGACCCTGATCCTGTCTGCGGAAGACGATCCGCTGCGCGACGAGGCCGAACAATATGGCGCCAAGCTAATTGCCGCTGGCGTCAAGACGCTGGTCAGGCGCATGCCGCCGATTGCGATGGAACAGCCCGATGCGCGATGCGACTGCGCCCGCCAGGAAAGCGCGATGCGGGAAATCGCCGGATTCATCGCCGCGCTGGACAACGGATGCGACGCAACGCCGGGAAAGCCTTGACCTTCCCCTTATGGGCAGCTGCAGACTGATTCGAATCAACAAAACCAACAAACATAACTTCATGAGGAACAACAAAATGAAACCATCATTTAAGTTGAACGCAATCACCACGGCGCCGACGGCAGCGATCCTGTCCGTCGTCGCCGCATTGGTGCTGTCAGCCTGCAGCAAGCCCGCCGCACAGGAAGCGCCGCCCGCCGGCAGTCCGCCGATCACTGCCGCGGCGGTGGTCGAAAAGCAGATCACTGAAACGCAGGAGTTTTCCGGGCGGCTGGAAGCGGTGGAGCGGGTGGAGATCCGGCCACGGGTATCCGGCTTCATCTCCTCCATTAATTTCAAGCCCGGCACGGAAATCAGGAAGGGCGACGTGCTGTTCGTGATCGATCCGCGTCCGTACCAGGCCGAGGCGAGCCGCACCGAGGCGGCCGCGCTGGCGGCCCGGGCCAAGGCGGACCTCGCCAAGCTCGAGCTTGCCCGCGCCGAAAAGCTGGTCGCCGACAAGGCGATTTCGCTGCGCGAGGCGGAGGAGAAGGCGGCCACCTTCAAGGAATTGGACGCTTCCGCCCGCGCGGCGCAGGCAGCCTATGACGCAGCCAAATTGAATCTCGGCTTTACCAAGGTGCATTCGCCGATCCAGGGACGCGTCAGCAAGGCGGAAGTGACCGTCGGGAATCTTGTCGACGGCAGCGTGGTGCTGACGTCGGTAGTGTCGGACAGCCCGATCTATGCCAGCTTCGACGGCGATGAAGATTCGTACTTGCGCGTCGGCGCGATGGCGCGCAAGGGCACGCCGGTGACGGTGCGCATCGGCTTGGCCAATGAAGTTGGCTTCCCGCACGAAGGCAAGCTGGAATTCGTCGACAACCGTGTGGATGCGTCCACCGGCAGCGTGCGGATGCGCGCCGTGCTCAAGAACGATGAAGGCAAGCTCGCTCCCGGCCTGTTCGCCCGCGTGCAGCTTGCCGGCGGCAACGGCACGGGCGGCGCGACAAATGCGGCAATGATCAGCGACCGCGCGGTGGGCACCGACCAGAACCGCAAGTTCGTCTTCGTGATCGGCGCCGACAACAAGGCCGAATACCGGCCGGTGACGCTGGGTCCGCTGGTCGACGGCATGCGGGTGGTGCGGGATGGGTTGAAGCC
>NZ_DAIUCO010000243.1:0-8139 GCF_036846085.1 Noviherbaspirillum sp.
TCGTTATCCCTGTGCCCGCAGCTTGAACCGCTGGATTTTCCCGGTCGCCGTCTTCGGCAGGTCGGCGACGAAATGGATCTCGCGCGGATATTTATGCGGCGCCAGCCTGCCCTTGACGAATTCCTTTAATTCCGATTCGAGCGCCGGAGAACCATTGCGGCCGTCCCGAAGGACGACATACGCCACGGTCTTCGTCAGCCCGTGTTCGTCGTTCTGGCCGACCACCGCCGATTCCAGCACTGCCTGGTGAGCGATCAGCGCCGACTCGACTTCGATGGGAGACACATATTGACCGCTGACCTTCAGCATGTCGTCGCTACGGCCCGCGTAGGTATAAAAGCCATCGGCGTCGACCGTATATTTGTCGCCGCTCTTGACCCAGTCGCCAAGAAAGGTGCTGCGGCTCTTTTCGCGGTTGGTCCAGTAGAACAGGGCGGCGCTCGGGCCGCGGATATACAAGTCGCCCACCTCGCCGACAGGCACCGGCTGCATCTGTTCGTTGCGCAACTCGACGTCGTACCCCGGCACCGGGCGGCCCGTCGACCCGTATCGTACTTCGCCTTCCCGGTTCGAGACGAAAATGTGCAGCATCTCCGTCGAGCCAAGTCCATCCAGGATGTCGCAGCCGAAATGTTGCCGGAACTGCTCCCCGACCTCGCGTGGAAGCGCTTCACCGGCTGAGGCGCAGATCCGCAGCGCCACGTCGCCTGCCGGGGGCAGTTCCGGCGAGGCCAGCATGGCGACGAAAAGGGTGGGCACACCGCAGAAGACGGTCGGTTTCTGCCCGGTCAGCCGCTTGAACACGGCGGCGGGCGTCGGGCGCTCCGCCATCAGGACGACGGTGGCACCGACGCTGAGCGGAAAGGTAAGCCCGTTGCCGAGCCCATAGGCGAAGAACAGCTTCGCCGCGGAGAACACGATATCGTCGGATCGGACGCCGAGGATCGGCTTGCCATAGAGTTCGGCCGTCCAGTACAGGTTGCCATGTGTATGCACGGTGCCTTTCGGACGGCCGGTAGAGCCGGATGAATAGAGCCAGAAGGCAATGTCTTCCGCATGGGTATTCGCATTCGCATCCGCTCCGAGCGGCTCGGCGGCAAGCAAATCGGAAAATCTCCGGCACCCGGGAGCCGGCGCGTCCGCGCCGGCGACGAACACCGGCACATCAGCTTTCGCCATGGAAAGCGCTTCCTTCAAGGCCGGCAGAAGCGGCGCGGAGACGATGATCGCCTTGGCGCCGCTATGCTCAAGCATGTAGGCGTAGTCGGTCGCAGGCAGCAGGGTATTCAGCGGCACGGCGACGATCCCGGCAAACAGCGCGCCGAGGAACGCGACCGGCATGTCCACGGTATCGTGCATCATCAACAGGACCCGCTCTTCGCGGCGCAAACCGCTTTGCAGCAGGCCGGCGGCGCAGCGCCTTATCCGCTGATCCAGTTCGCCGTAAGTGATTTGGGTCGCGTCATCGATGTAGGCGACCTTTTCGGGATGATCGGCGTTGAGATCGAGTAGGTGCCGGGTGAAGTTGAAACGCTGCGGCAACGCACTGTACGACTGCTGCATGTCTGTCTCCTGGTGTTGTCAGGCGCGGCTCGCGGTTGCTGCGTGGCATTCGCCCGGTCGGCGTGCCATCTTCTGACGCGAGGCGCCGGCGCGGCTCAAGCGGCTGCGCGGGTGAATGTGATTGCGCCTTGCGGCAGCAGATAAAGAATCAGCGCTTTTCCCTTGGTGACCGTCGGGCTATGCGCGCTGCCTGCTTCATAGACGCACCAACCACCAGGCCTTGAATCAAATTCGGCACCGGAGGTGAGCGGCATGATCAGATCGATCTCGCCGTGGGGATGTGCATGATGCGGCCCCGCAATATCTTCCATTTCCACGACGTCCACGCTGAAGCCGTGGGTCAGGTCGGTGGCTTTCAGGACGCGGCCGTAACGTATGCCGCCGCCTTCCCGGTTGCACATCCAGCCGGCTGCGACGGCATCCCGGCAGGCCTGAAATACCTTGTCGTAGAGATGGCTGCCAGGGCCGTATTGCGCGTTGAGAAATGCGTCAAGCGAGGCATCGAGGGGCAGGGCGGCTATTTCTTCCGTTAGTCCTGCAATGAGACGTTCAAAATCCTGAAGGGATGATTCGGGCGAATTCATCATTTACATCTCCTCGCGATTGCTTTTATAGTGCGCAGACCGCGTCAGGCGACCGCACGATCTTCATATTGCGTTTTATATTGCTCTTGAAACGAGTGTATATGTAATATCTTGCAGATGTCAAGGCGATGGAGCATACTATATTTCATGTCTTTCCCCATTCAATGCATTGTATGAAGAATCCCCCCGATCTGAACAATATGGACAAGAACGCCATCGAGGCAGCACGGGTGGATGAGGAGAAAGATCCCTTTCTTATTTCGCTAGGGGAGCGTGTGCGTGCGCTGCGCGCCAGGCGCGGACTGACACGCAAGGCGCTGGCGCGGCTTGCCGATGTTTCCGAGCGCCATCTCGCCAACGTGGAATCCGGCGTCGGAAATGCGTCGATCCAGTTCCTGCGCCAGCTCACGGCCGTCCTCAACTGCACATTGGCGGAAATGATCGGCGATGAAACGGCGAGTTCGCCCGAATGGCTGATGATCCGTGAAATCCTGCGGGGACGTTCCGACGAGGAGCTGGCCATGGCCCGCACCACGCTGGCAGGTATCTTCGACGCACCGACCAGCGAATCCGCGCGGCGCGATCGCATTGCCCTGATCGGATTGCGCGGCGCTGGCAAATCCAGCATCGGCCGCATGCTTGCGGATCACTGGATGGTGCCTTTTATCGAGCTTAGCCGCCAGATCGAAACGCTGGCTGGTTGCAGCGTTCCCGAAATCCACGCGCTCTACGGACCGAACGCCTATCGGCGGTATGAGTACCGCGCGCTGGAAGAAACCATACGCCGCTGCCCGCGGGCGGTGATCGCGACTCCTGGCGGCATCGTGTCCGATCCGGCAACCTACAACCTTCTTTTGTCGCATTGCTATACGGTATGGCTGAAGGCTTCGCCGGAAGAACACATGAGCCGGGTAGTGGCCCAGGGTGACACCCGTCCGATGTCGGGCAATCGGGAAGCAATGCAGGACCTGAAGAACATCCTCGACAGCCGTGCGCAGTTCTATTCCAAGGCGGACCAGACCTTCGATACCAGTGACATGACCCAGGAATCAGCGTTCTTCGGCCTGCTCGACAAGCTGCGCGCCGGGTTACAGCCGCAGCATTGATGTGCCTAGGAAAGATATTGAGTAGTACTTTTCGATAGAGCGTTTCGACATACAGTTGAATGCATTTTTATGCTTGACTCGTCCATATGCATGCAATATAGTGCCTACACAATGAGATGCAGCATAATGCCTTTGAGGAGTGCAATGCCATGACAGTGCAAGTGAATTACGAGACCTCTCCCGATCGATACAAGCACTGGACGATGTCGGTCGACGGCCAGATCGCTACGTTATCGATGAATGTCAACGAGGATGCCGGGCTGAAGGAGGGCTATAAGCTCAAGCTCAATTCCTATGACCTCGGTGTCGATATCGAGTTGTATGACGCGGTCCAGCGCATCCGCTTCGAGCATCCGTCGGTACGCACTGTCATCGTCACGAGCGCGCGCGATCGCATTTTCTGCTCCGGCGCGAATATCTTCATGCTTGGTAAATCCTCGCATGCATGGAAGGTCAACTTCTGCAAATTCACCAATGAAACCCGAAACGGCCTGGAGGATTCCAGCCGCAATAACGGCCTGAAATTCATTGCCGCGGTCAATGGCGCGTGCGCCGGCGGCGGCTATGAACTCGCCGCAGCATGCGACGAAATCATTCTGGTTGACGACCGCTCGTCGTCGGTCAGCCTGCCCGAGGTGCCGCTGCTCGGCGTGCTCCCCGGCACTGGTGGACTGACCCGGCTGACCGACAAGCGCAAGGTGCGCCACGACCATGCCGACATCTTCTGCACCACATCGGAAGGCGTGCGCGGCCAGCGTGCCAAGGACTGGCGCCTGGTGGACCATATCGCCAAGCCGGCGCAGTTCCAGGAAACCGTGCGTGCCCGCGCCGAAGCGCTTGCCGCCACAAGCAATCGCCCGGCAGACGCAAAGGGCGTCAAGCTCACGCCGTTGAACCGCAGGCAAACCGACAACGGCGTCGACTATGAATATGTATCGATCGCCATCGACCGCACCGCCCGCACCGCCACATTGACGGTGAAAGCGCCATCGTCCTTGCAGCCGAACGACATCGCCGGCATCGAAGCGGCGGGCGTGCAGTGGTGGCCGTTGCAGATGGCGCGCGAACTCGATGACGCCATCCTGCATCTGCGCACCAACGAACTCGATACCGGCACCTGGCTGCTCAAGAGTGCGGGCGACCCGCAGGCCGTGCTGGCGGTAGACGAGGTGCTGACCGCGAACGGCAGCCATTGGCTGGTGGCCGAAACCATCGGCCTTCTGCGCCGCACGCTTGCGCGTCTTGATGTGTCCTCCCGTTCGCTGTTTGCATTGATCGACGAAGGCTCCTGTTTTGCCGGCACGCTATTCGAAGTGGCATTGGCAGCCGACCGCATCTACATGCTGGCGCTGCCGGATGAGCCGGAAAAAGCACCGCACATTGCACTATCGGCGATGAATTTCGGCGCGTATCCGATGGTGACAGGCCAGTCGCGCATTGGCCGCCGCTTCTACGACGACGAGGCGGAAGTCGGCGCGGCGCGCGCGACCATCGGGCAGTCGCTCGATGCGAAGCAGGCGATGGCGCTTGGCCTCGTCACCTACGACCCGGACGATCTCGACTGGGCGGATGAGACCCGCCTGGCGATCGAGGAACGCGCGAGCATGTCGCCCGATGCCTTGACCGGCATGGAGGCCAACCTGCGCTTCAACGGCAAGGAAACCATGGAAACCCGCATCTTCGGCCGATTGACCGCATGGCAGAACTGGATTTTCATCCGCCCGAACGCCGTGGGCGATCTGGGGGCATTGAAGGTGTACGGCTCCGGCAACAAGGCGCAGTTCGATCTCGATCGCGTTTGATCGATGCAGGAAGCAGGCAGGGTGCGCATGGCGCGCCCTGCGTTCCACAACGAATTTCATGTCTGAACAACATTTAAGGACCCAACCGTGAGCACGATCAACTACAGCGAGAAGATTCCGAACAACGTCAATCTGTCCGAAGACAAGACGCTGCAGCGCGCGCTTGAACACTGGCAGCCGAATTACATCAACTGGTGGAAGGACATGGGGCCGGAAGGTTCGCAGTCCCATGATGTGTATCTGCGCACGGCGGTCAACGTCACGCCCGAAGGCTGGGCGCATTTCGATTATGTGAAGATGCCCGACTATCGCTGGGGCGTGTTCCTGGCGCAGCCGGAACAGGACCGCAAGATCAACTTCGGCGAGGAAAAAGGCAAGGCCGCGTGGCAGGAAGTGCCGGGCGAGCACCGTGCGAACCTGCGCCGCATCATCGTCACGCAGGGCGATACCGAGCCGGCCTCGGTGGAGCAGCAGCGTCACCTCGGCCTGACCGCGCCGTCGCAATATGATTTGCGCAACCTGTTCCAGATCAACGTGGAAGAAGGCCGTCACCTGTGGGCGATGGTGTACCTGTTGCACAAGTACTTCGGCCGCGACGGACGGGAGGAAGCGGAAGCGCTGCTGCATCGCAACTCCGGCGACCAGGACAACCCCCGCATCCTCGAAGCATTCAATGAAGAAACACCAGACTGGCTGGCGTTCTACATGTTCACCTACTTCACCGACCGCGACGGCAAGTTCCAGCTCAACGCGCTGGCCGAATCCGGCTTCGACCCGCTTTCGCGCACCACCCGCTTCATGTTGACCGAGGAAGCGCATCACATGTTCGTCGGCGAGTCGGGCATTTCCCGTGTCCTGCAGCGTACCTGCCAGGTCATGAAGGAGCATGGCATCGAAGATCCGGAACAGGTGCGCGCCAAGGGCGTGATTGATTTGCAGACCATCCAGCGTTACCTGAATTTCCATTTCAGCGTGACCGTCGACCTGTTCGGTGCAGACCAGTCGTCGAACGCGGCGAATTTCTATACGTCCGGCCTGAAGGGCCGCTACGAGGAAACCAAGCGCGACGATGACCACCTGCTGAAAAACAACCAGTACAAGATTCTCGAAGTGCAGAATGGCAGCCTGGTCGAGCGTGAAGTGCCGATGCTCAATGCCTTGAATGAAGTATTGCGCGACGACTTCATCCGCGACTCGGTCGCCGGCATCGGCCGGTGGAACCGGGTGATCGAAAAGGCTGGCCTGCCATTCCGTCTCGTGACGCCGCACAAGGCATTCAATCGTCATATCGGTACCTTTGCCAATATGCGGATCTCGCCGGAAGGCCGGGTGATTTCCGAAACGGAGTGGCAGGCAAACGTGCGCAACTGGCTGCCGACCGAGGAAGACCGCGCGTTCGTCAGCTCGCTGATGGGACGCGTGATCGAACCGGGCAAGATGGCGAACTGGATCGCGCCGCCGCCGGTGGGCATCAACCGCCAGCCGATCGACTTCCAGTACGTGCGTTTCAACTGATCGGCCCAACCGAGAAGATTTCCCATGAATGCTCCAGAACAGATCGTATTGATAAAGCAGCACCTGATCGATCCCGAGATCTGCATTCGCTGCAACACCTGCGAAGAAACCTGCCCGATCGATGCGATCACCCACGACGACCGCAACTATGTCGTCAAGGCGGATGTCTGCAACGGGTGCGGCGCCTGCATCTCGCCGTGCCCGACCGGGGCGATCGACAACTGGCGCACGATGGCGAAGCAATCGGCCTATTCGATCGAGGAACAGCTCACCTGGGATGAATTGCCGGCAGAGAAGGCGCTGGAAGAGAGCGTGCTGACGGTGATCGAGCATGACAACGAGGCCGAAGTCGCATCGGAAAACCTGCAGCACAATGCGGCGGTGTCGGCCAGTTCGCCGACGCCGCCGTGGTCCGCGGCGCATCCCTACCTGAACCTGTACACGCTGAAAAACCCGATCACCGCGACGGTCGCCGGCAACTTCCGGCTGACTGCACCGGATGCGCAAAGCGACGTCCGGCATATCGTGCTGGATTTCGGCACGCAAGTCTTTCCGGTACTCGAAGGCCAGTCGATCGGGATTGTTCCGCCGGGGGTCGATGCGAGCGGCAAGCCGCATTACATCCGCATGTATTCGATCGCCAGCCCCCGCGACGGAGAGCGGGAGGGGTACAACAACCTGTCCCTGACGGTCAAGCGCGTAGTTGAAGATCACGATGGCAAGCCGGTGAACGGCGTGTGTTCCAACTATCTGTGCGATCTGCAGAAGGGCGATACGGTGCAGGTAACCGGTCCGTTCGGCGCCAACTATTTGATGCCGAACCATACCGGTTCCAACATCCTGATGATCTGTACCGGCACCGGATCGGCACCGATGCGTGCCATGACCGAGCACAGGCGCCGCTTCTATGCCAAGGGCAAGCCGCAGGACGGAAAGCTGATGCTCTTCTTCGGTGCGCGCAAGCCGGAGGAATTGCCCTATTTCGGGCCGTTACGGAAGCTGCCGGCGGACTTCATCGACATGCATCTCGCGTTTTCCCGCATGCCCGATGAGCCGAAAGCCTACGTGCAGGACAAGATGCTGCATGCCGGATCGGCGGTCGCCGAGTTGCTGAAAGGCGATACTTACATCTATATTTGCGGACTGAAGGGTATGGAAAAGGGCGTCATGGAGTCGCTGCAGGCGATCTGCGCCTCACAGGGTATGGATTGGGCTGAAATGCATCCGAGGATGGTGAAGGAAGGGCGGTTTCATGTGGAGACGTATTAAGCGTTAATACGCTATAGGAAAGGCTCAAAACTGTTCGCCACATTGTTCGCTATGACGTTTTGTGTTGAGTAGTTGCTTTCGTTGCAGCTTGATGATGGTTGATAAGTTTTCACGTCGTATTTTTTGGTTGCTTGTCAACGCCGACCAAGTCAATGCAACGAGGCTTTGGCCGTTGAATTCCGCTTGGACGCTGCCGAAAAAGAGGGGGCTAAAGCGGGTAAGGAACCGAAATTTGTCTGAGCCGTAGGCGAGTTTATTTCGCTTCCCGTTTTGACCGCGTCACTTTTGGGCACCCCGAAG
>NZ_DAIUCO010000244.1:0-8134 GCF_036846085.1 Noviherbaspirillum sp.
CCCCTACCCCTCCCCCTGAAAGGGGGAGGGAACCTTACGGAGCATCGGACTAAGGCCAGTCACAATTTTCCCGTCGTTGTCATACTTCGGACCGCAGCACACTCTCAAAATAGCAATCTGCAAACACCAAATAACTACCAACAACATCCCGCATGACCATCACAACCCTGCTCATCGCCAACCGCGGCGAAATCGCCATCCGCATCGCCCGTGCCGCTGCCGAACTCGGCATCCGCACGGTCGCCGTCTATTCCGAGGACGACGCCGCCTCGCTGCATCTGCGCAAGGCCGATTCCGCGCGGCCACTGCGCGGCAAGGGCGCCGCGGCCTATCTCGACATGGACCAGATACTCGCAGCGGCACGGGAGGCCGGTTGCGACGCCGTCCATCCCGGCTACGGCTTCCTCAGCGAGAACGCCGAGTTCGCCCGCCGCTGCGCCGCGCAGGACCTGCTATTCGTCGGCCCGTTGCCGGAGACGCTGGAACTGTTCGGCGACAAGGCGCAGGCCCGCAAGCTGGCACAGCACTATCGGGTGCCGGTGGTGCATGGCACCGAGGGTGCGATTTCGGTCGAGCAGGCGAAAGCCTTCCTGGCGTCGCTCGGCAACGGCGGCGCGATGATGATCAAGGCGCTGGCCGGTGGCGGCGGGCGCGGCATGCGGGCAGTCAGCCGCATGCAGGACGTTGACGAGGCATATACCCGCTGCCGTTCGGAGGCGGTCGCCTCGTTCGGCAGCGGTGAGCTGTACGCGGAACAGCTGGTGCTGCGTGCGCGGCATGTCGAGGTGCAGGTCATCGGCGATGGCAGCGGCCGCGTCAGCCACCTCGGCGAGCGTGAATGCACGCTGCAGCGGCGCAACCAGAAACTGGTGGAGATCGCGCCAAGCCCTTCCCTGTCGCCCGCATTGCGCGGCCGCATCACCGATGCCGCAAAACGCATGGCGGAAGCGGTCAACTACGGCAGCCTCGGCACATTCGAATTCCTGGTGGATGAACACAGCGAGCAATTCATGTTCATCGAGGCCAACCCGCGCCTGCAGGTCGAGCACACCGTCACCGAAGAGGTCACCGGCGTGGACCTGGTGAAGGCGCAACTGCAGCTCGCCGGCGGCGCGTCGCTGGCCCAGCTTGGGCTGGAACAGGGCGACATACCGCCGCCGCGCGGCCACGCCATCCAGCTGCGCATCAACATGGAGACGATGCGGCCCGACGGCGACGCGCAGCCATCGGGGGGCACCCTCACCGCCTTCGAGCCGCCCTCCGGCGCCGGCGTGCGGGTGGATACCTTCGGCTATGCGGGCTATACCACCAGCCCCAGCTTCGATTCCCTGCTGGCAAAGCTCATCGTGCATTCGACGTCCGCGTCCTATGCCGACGCGGCGGCAAAGGCCTACCGTACGCTCTGTGAATTCCGCATCGACGGCGTACCGACCAATATCGGCTTCCTGCAGAACATCCTGCGGCATCCGGATGTGATCCTGAATCGTGTGCATACGCGGTTCGTCGAGGAGCGCATCGCGGATCTGCTGGCGGCCGCCGAACCTCACAGGAAGCTGTATGCCGATCTGCCGGAAGGCACGCGTGACGCAACAGCGGACACCAGACCGGAAGCGCCTGACGATACGGTCGCGGTCCCTGCCCCGATGCAGGGGTCGGTTGTCAGCGTCGATGTACGCGAAGGAGACATGGTGCGTACCGGGCAGCAGGTCGCGGTGATCGAGGCCATGAAGATGGAGCACATCGTCAAGGCACAGACGAGCGGGATCGTGAAGCAGGTGGCGGTGAACAAGGGCGATGTGCTGTTCCACGGCGCGCCGCTGCTATTTCTTGAAGCGTCCGAATCGGCGGCCGAGCATGCAGTCGACGAACAGGCGATCGATCCGGACCATATCCGCCCCGACCTTGCCGAAGTGCGCGAGCGCCATGCGATCGGACTGGATGCGATGCGCCCGGATGCGGTGGCGCGCAGGCGCAAAACCGGCCAGCGCACCGCACGGGAAAACATCGCCGACCTGTGCGACGACGATAGCTTCATCGAATACGGCGCGCTGGCAATTGCCGCCCAGCGCCTGCGCCGTCCGCTCGACGAACTCATCCGCATCAGTCCGGCCGATGGTTTGGTGGCCGGCGTGGGAGCGATCAACGGCGCGCTGTTTGATGATGCCAGCGCGCGCTGCATGGTGATGTCCTACGACTACACCGTGTTCGCCGGGACGCAGGGCATGATGAACCACAAGAAGACCGACCGCATGTTCCAGATCGCCGAGCAGCAGCAGTTGCCGGTGGTCATCTTCGCCGAAGGCGGCGGAGGCCGCCCGGGCGACACCGACGCGATGCTGGTGGCGGGCCTGGATGTCATGTCCTTCATCAACTTCGCCCGGCTCAGCGGACTGGTGCCGCGGGTCGGTGTGGTCTCCGGCCGCTGCTTCGCCGGCAATGCCGCCTTCCTCGGCTGTTGCGACGTGATCATCGCCACAGAGAATGCCACCATCGGCATGGGCGGACCGGCGATGATCGAAGGCGGGGGCCTTGGCGTCTTCCTGCCGGAACAGGTCGGCCCGGTCAGCATGCAGGCGCCCAATGGCGTCATCGATGTGGTCGTGCCGGACGAGGCGGAAGCAGTGCGCGTGACAAAGCAATACCTGTCCTACTTCCAGGGTGCGTTGAGCGAATGGGAATGCGCCGACCAGCGCGAACTGCGCCACCTGATCCCGGAAAACCGCTTGCGCTCCTACGATATCCGGGCGGTGATCGAGGCCATGGCGGACAAGGGTTCGGTGCTGGAGTTGCGGCGCCAGTTCGGCATCGGCATCATCACCGCGCTGGTGCGCATCGAGGGTCGCCCGTTCGGGCTGATCGCCAACAATCCGATGCATCTCGGCGGCGCCATCGATGCCGATGCCGCCGACAAGGCGGCACGCTTCATGCAACTCTGCGACGCCTTCGATCTGCCGATGCTGTCGCTGTGCGACACGCCCGGCTTCATGGTCGGTCCGGATGCGGAAAAGACAGCGATGGTGCGGCATGTATCGCGCATGTTCGTCACCGCCGGCAGCCTCAGCGTGCCGTTTTTCACCATCGTGCTGCGCAAGGGTTACGGCCTCGGTGCGCAGGCGATGGCCGGCGGCAGCTTTCATGCCCCCTTCTTCACCATTGCCTGGCCGAGCGGCGAGTTCGGCGCGATGGGCCTGGAAGGCGCGGTGCGCCTTGGTTATCGCAAGGAGCTGGAAGCGATCGCCGACCCGGCGGAACGCAAGGCGGCGTTCGAGAAAATGGTCGCGGAGTCCTATGAAAAGGGCAAGGCGATCAACATGGCATCCTTCCTCGAAATCGACGACGTCATCGACCCGATGGACTCCCGCCGATGGGTGATGCGCGGCCTGCGTTCAGCGCCGCCGCCTGCACCGCGCCATGGCAAGAAACGGCCTTTCGTCGATACGTGGTGATGCCGGACTTCGTTCGGCTGCCGCGCGCATTCTATGACCGGGATACGGAACTGGTCGCACGGGAACTGCTCGGCAAGTACCTGGTGCATGCGCAGCCGGGCATTGTGCGCATCGGCAGGATCGTCGAGACGGAAGCCTACATCGGCGCGCATGACCTGGCTTCGCACTCCTCGAAAGGCATCACGCCGCGTACCCGCATCATGTACGGCCCGCCCGGCCATGCCTATGTGTACATCATCTACGGCATGCATCACTGCATGAATGTCGTCACCGAGAAAGAAGGCCATGGTGCGGCGGTGCTGTTGCGGGCGGTGGAGCCGGTGGCCGGCATCGATGGCAACACGAAGGGGCCGGGGCTGCTGTGCAGGGCGATGGGCATCGACAGGCGGCTGAATGGCGTGGATCTGCTGGGAGACGAATTGTATGTGGCAGAGGGCGATTCGCAGGAGGCGTTCAGGGTGATCGAACGGCCGCGCATTGGGGTTGCGTATGCGAAGGAATGGGCATCGGCAAATTTGCGGTTTTATATCGAGGGGAACGGGTTTGTGTCACGGAAGTGAGCGGTGCGATTGATGGCAAGCAATTTGATTCGCCGTGCCGTTCACAGACGTGTTCGCCGGGGCGATGACTTAGGTACCATCACTGCGCTGCTCCCTCCGCTTTGCAGAGGGGAATGTTACGGCGCACTCTTCAAGTTCGTCTTTGACGGCGAGCGCAATCCACAAGCGATCAAGCTGTCGAGCCTCACGAATTCCTTCCCCCATTCGGCGGCGAATTCGCGCCATCCGGTTGCGTAATATTTAAATCCTCCAGCCCCGGCAGATGCGCGGGGCGTTCCTCCTTCGGCGGCTGGTCGATCGGCGCCGGGCCGGTCACATTCTGGTTCGCCAGTCCTTCGGATTGTTCACGTTCGGTTTTACTACGGTTATCGGACGGTTGCATGTCGGTCTCCAGTATGCGGCAGTGCGCAAAACCGTAGGACGCTTGCCTGTCTCGATAGTTCGTCTCCGCCTTGCGGGCCGGTCAGACATGCCGTGTCACCTGGTCGCTCCATTCAAACGCCGCCAGTTGCAGTGCATATAAATCATGGTGCGACAGCCGCAAGCCCTCGATGCCGTGCAGCAGTTCGGTCGCGCCCTTGTCCGCCCATTCGGTCTGCTCGGCCAGGACGAGCAGTTCGCCGAAATAGCCGCGCCGGTACAGCAGGGCATCCCCGACCTCCTTGGTCACCGGCATCTGCATCAGGATCTCCTCCATCGGCATGCCGAACAGGGAGTCCATCAGCGACATGATGCCGACGGTGAAGGCCGTATCGGCAATACCGCGGTTGCCGGGACGCAGCTTTTGCGCCGCCAGTTCCAGCAGGCGGCCACGGGTGGTCGCCTGCGTGAGCAGCGGCATCATGCGCGTGCCCTGCGGGCCGGCGGGTGCGTACAGCATGATCTGCAGCCAGCGTTGCAGCTGGTTGCGGCCCAGCACCATGAGCGCCTGGTGCAGCGAATCGATGCGGTGCGCGCTGACGGCAGGCGTATTGACGAGCCGCAGCAGGTTCAGGCCGAGCGTGGGTTCATGCTTGATGCCATCCTCGATATCGACCGTATCCGCGTCGGAAGCCAGCAGCGTGATCAGCCGGATGATCGCCGCCTGCGACGCCTTGAGCTTCCGCGCGGGCGTGATCTGCTGCCTGCAGAAGTAATACCCCTGGAAAATATCGAACCCGGCATCGCAGCACAACTGGAACTGCTGCGCGGTGTGCACGTTTTCCGCCATCACGGTTTTCCGGTGCGGATGCAGGCGGCCGCAGATCACCGCCAGTTCAGCGGCAATCTTGCCGGACGTGTCCACCTTGAGAATGTCGACCAGGGGCAGGAAGGCGGGCAACGTACGCTCCTGCTTATCGACATCGAGCGCAAAGCGGAAGCCGCTGCGCACCAGCTGCGCGATCCGGTTCAGCACTTCGGGGCTCGGTTCAACGCCGTTAGCGATCACCGGTACGACGCTTTGCGGCGGCAGAAAATTAAAGATATCGCTCATCAGCGCGGCCGAGTTGACATGGACGAAGCCAGGCACGTCGCCAATCACCCTGCTGAGGCCGTGCCGGATCACATCGGCGATGACGGAAACCGCGCCGTCGGTGTCATCCAGGGCGCCCGCGCTGTCGCCGGCGGCGCTGCAGAACAGCAACTCGTAGGCTTCCAGTTCCTGGCGGCGGTCGAGCACCGGCCGCCGCGTCATGAAAAACGGCGAGGCCAGCGTGATGCGATGGGTGTTGTTAAAGGTGACGCTGATACTCATGGCTCCCCCTGCGCGGCAGCCGGTAGCCGGTTGAATTGGTTGCTGGTTGTTTTTTCTTGCCTACCAGGAATAACGGCAGAAAACCGGATTACTTGAGCGGCGCAACCGGTGCTGCCTACCGCCTGCCGGAACTAAGGACAGGCGTGTCGTTCCTATCAAAAAGGCATCTGGCTTCACGACCCCCACGATGAAGGAGAACAGGATGAGCACGAATTCCAAGGACTATCCAGGCATGGTGACCGGCCTTTTTTATGACCGCGACAGCGCCGAGCGGGCCTACCAGGCGGTATCGGACCGCGGTTACGACACCAGCGACCTGAGCCTGGTGATGTCCGATGAGACCCGCGCAAAACATTTTGCCGATGGCGGGCAGCCAGGGCAGCCTGCCACCGAACTGGGAAACAAGGCCGCCGAAGGTGCAGGAATCGGCGGCGCGGTCGGCGGCACGCTGGGCGCGATCCTGGCGGCAGTTGCCGCGGCGGGCACCACCATCGCGCTGCCCGGCCTTGGCCTCGTGCTTGCCGGACCGCTGGCCGCCGCGGCGGCCGGCGCCGGCGCGGGTGCCGCCACCGGCGGCCTGCTGGGCGCACTGATCGGCTGGGGCATCCCCGAGGAGCGGGTCAAGCGCTATGAAAACGGCTTGAAGGAAGGCGGCATCCTCATGGGCGTGAGGCCACGCTCGGACGATGATGCACGCCACTTCGAAGAGCAATGGCGCAACAGTAAGGGCCAGCATATCTACCGGTAACAAGCCCATCGGCAGGAGACCGGCCAATGTGCCGGCGGCATGCATCCCCCGTTCGCAGCACGGCTCCCCTGCAGGTAAACTAACGCCCGTACTTTTCCAATCGAGAGATGTCCGAACCCACTGCTTCAGGTACCTCCTGAAAGAAGCAGCCCGACAGGTGGTCATGAGTCGGTTATGCGGAGTAACAGACGCCTGTTATATTGACTATAGGAAATATTAATTAGCCAGCAATGTAACCAACTATTAAGTAATAATAACGACTTCTTTTTACATTCCCGGCCTGATGCGCTTTCGCTCCTCCTTTCTTCGTCATGTCATGCTGCTGTTGCTCGCGATCGCCGGTCAGGCGCATGCCGCTTCGCTGCAGATCGACGGCCAGCCTTCCGGCGAGGCGTTCAACCTCACGCCCTACTGGAAGGTGCTGGAAGATCCGTCACGGCAATGGAATATCGACGATGTGCGCGCACCGGACCTGGCGCAACGTTTTGCGCCCCCGTCGGAAAACAGCGATTCGCTCAACTTCGGCATTACGGATTCGGCGGTATGGCTGCGGGTGACCCTGCAAAACCCGAGCGACGATGAACTGTTCCGCCGGCTGGAATTGGCCTATCCGTCGCTTCATTACGTGGACCTGTACACCGTCACGCCGGACGGAATGAAGCACATGGAGACGGGCGTGCTCCGCCCGTTTGCGCAACGGCCTGTTCCGCACCGCCATTTCGTGTTTCCGCTGCGGCTTGCCGCCAGGTCCGACACGACGCTGTACCTGCGCGTCGCATCCAGCGGCTCGCTGAATGTCGCCACCAAGCTGTGGCATACCCGCGCGTTCACGGAAAAAATCCTGCACGAATACATGATGCAGGCGTTTTACTTCGGCCTCGTGATCGCCCTCGGCCTGTTCAACCTGCTGCTTTTCATCTCCCTGCGCGATCCCACTTATTTCTATTACGTGCTGTTCGCGGCCAGCAGCGCGTTGTCGCTGCTGGCGTATAGCGGCCTCGGCCTGCAGTTCGTCTGGCCGGAAGCGACGGACTGGGCCGTGATCGCCACGATGATTGCATTCGCGCTCAACGGCGCCGCCCTGCTGCAGTTCCAGCGAAGGCTGCTTACCACCAGCCGGATCGTGCCGGCGCTGGACCGCGTGATGCTGGCATTCATCGGCCTGAACGGCCTGCAGATTTTTGCGTTTCTCTGGTCGTTCGAGCATACGCTGCGCGTCGGCATCGCGATGGATGTCGCGAATATCCTGCTGGCATTGGTGGTCGCCATCGCCTGCCAGCGGCGCGGCCAGCGCAGCGCGCCGTTTTTCCTGGTCGCCTTTGCCGGACTGGCGGTGACCGCGCTGCTCACGGCGGCCCGCAGCTTCGGCGTGAGCGGCATTCCCAATTTCATCACCATCTATGGCATCCAGATCGGATCGGCACTGGAAATGCTGCTGTTCTCGCTGGCGCTCGCCGATCGTTTCAATCAGCTCCGGCAGGAAAAGGAATACGCGCAGCAGCAACTCGTCGACAACCTGAAACGCTCCGAGCGCCTGCTGGAACTGCGGGTCGAGGAACGCACCGCCGAGCTGTCGCGCCGCAACGATGAACTGAAGCAACATGAACTGGCATTGAAGGCATCGAAGGAAACCGCCGAGGAATCG
>NZ_DAIUCO010000245.1:0-8095 GCF_036846085.1 Noviherbaspirillum sp.
GCAGGTCAGTGTACTGCGTGTCGGCCAGTCGGTAGGAGTGCGTATCGATGGTCTTTCGTCGCCCGTTGCCGGCCGAATCGCCCGCATCGTGCGGTCGGCCGACCCGGTTACACGGACCTATCCGGTCAAGATCGCATTGCCTGCATCAGCTGGCATTCTGCCCGGCATGTTCGGTCGTGCCAATTTTCCGCTGGGTCGTAGCGACACGGTGATCATAGGCAAAGCCCTGCTGGTTGAGCGTGCCGGACTTCAGGGCGTATTCGTGGTCGATGCAGAGGAAACACTGAGATTCCGTTGGTTACGCATCGGCCGCGAATGGCCCGATCGCGTCGAGGTGCTGGCCGGTCTCGCGCCGGGTGAGCGTGTGGCGGCGAACGCCGGCTCGGCGGTGCGTGAGGGGGACCGTGTCGCTCATAGGATTTCGGCACCGGGGCGTGAGCCGTGAGCAAGGGCAAGCCGAAATCCTTAGGCGAAAAGGCCAGTCTTGCCTCCCTGCTTGCCGACACTTTTGTCACCTCGCGGCTGACAGTAGCGTTCATCCTCGCCTGTGCACTCATCGGCGCATGGGCGCTCGTCGAAACCCCGCGCCAGGACAATCCGCGCATCGTCGTTCCGGCGGCGCGCATCAGCGTGGAAATGCCGGGCGCTACCCCCGCAGAGATCGAAGCGCTGGTGGTGAGGCCGCTGGAGTCGCAGGTGCGCACGCTGGAGGGTGTCGATGACATCGATGCAGTGGCGCACAATTCGATCGCACTTCTCTATGTAACCTTCAAGACCGGCGAGAAGGAAGAAGACGTCCTGGTGCGGCTCAATGACCGAGTTGCCGCCCGTCGCGATTTGTTGCCGGTGGAGGCCGGGCCGATCGTGATACGTGGGGTGAATGTTGACGACGTCCCGGTCTTGACCCTGACCCTGGTGTCGAGCAACTACGACGACCACGCGCTCAAGCGGGTGGCTGATCGCGTGGCCGACGGCCTGCGCACGGTGCCGGGTGCCGGCCGCTTGGAGATACACGGCGGCGCCAACCGCGAGGTGAGGGTGGAGCTGGACCCCGACCGCATGCAGGCTTTCGGCGTCACTCTCGACCAGGTGCGCCAGTTGCTGATGGCAGGCAACGTGGCGGCTCCTTTGGGCAGTAACGTGAGTGCTGGTGAGCGGCAGGAATTGTTCGTCGATGGCTTTTTCAAAAGCGTCGGAGACGTATCGGACATTGTGGTGGGGAAATACATCGATCGACCGGTGCATCTCGGCGACATTGCCACGGTAGCGGACAGCAGCCCGCCGGAGCGTTTGCAGATGACGCGACTGGCGTTTGGTCCGGGTGATCCACGCTTTGGCAAGGCCGTGGATGCCGAGCGGCCAGCGGTCACGGTTAGCGTTGCGAAGACGGCGGATGCAAATGCCGTGTTCGTTGCCAGGGATATTCTGGCGCGGTTGGCGAGCATGCAGCGTGATCTCATTCCTGCCGGTATCGACGTGGTGGTGACGCGCAACGACGGCGAGTTCGCCAACCAGTCCATCAACGGGTTGATCGAACACTTGCTGGTGGCCATCGTGGCGGTCTTTCTGGTGGTGACCGTATTCCTCGGGCTGCGTCAGGCACTGGTGGTCGGAATCGGCATCCCGCTGGTGCTGGCGCTGACGCTGGGCATGGTCTACCTCGCAGGCTACAGCATCAACCGCGTAACTCTCTTCGGGCTGATCCTGTCGTTGGGCCTGCTGGTCGACGATGCCATCGTGGTGATCGAAAACGTGCATCGCCACTATCTGAAACCGGGCATGACGGATCGTCGCGCCGCCACCGTCATGGCCACGCGCGAGATCGGCAACCCGACCAACCTGGCGACGCTGGCCGTGATGGTGGTGTTTCTTTCGCTAATGTCGGTAACCGGTATGTCCGGGCAATTCTTTTATCCGATTGCCTACACGGTGCCGGTGGCAATGGCTGCCTCGCTGCTGGTCGCCTACACCGTAGTGCCCTGGGCTGCGTTGAAATGGCTACCAGCCGATGCGAATCATGAAGATGAAGGCGGGCACAAGCTCTCGGCGCGCCTGGAGCGGCTGTTGCGTCAACAGGTTACCGCGCTGGTTGATGACCGGAAGAAGCGTCGGCGCACCGCAACTCTGGTTGTCGTACTCCTGGCGCTGTCCTTGTTAATGCCTGCCTGGCAATTCATCCGGCAGGACGGTGTGAACGCGCCCATGGCGTGGTTCGGGCTTGAGATGGGCATGATGCCGGGTGACAACAAGAACACCTTCAATATCGTGGTGACATTGCCGGCGTCGGCCCCTGTCGAGCAGACGGACCGCATGGTTCGGGAAATGGGGGCTGTACTACGCGGGGTTCCCGAGGTGCGCCATTATCAGACGTGGCTGGGACGATCGGGCGTCATCGACTTCAACGGCATGCTTCGTGGAACTGCTGATCGTAGCGGCGAAAATTATGCAGAAATCCGCGTAGGCCTTGTTGACAAGGAGGATCGTTCTGCGAAATCGCACGACGTGGTGCGAGAATTGCGGCCGAAGCTCCAGAGCATCGCCGTTCGAGAGCCGGGCACGACGGTGCAACTCGTTGAGGACCCGCCGGGACCGCCCGTGCGAGGCAATGTTTTTGCTGAGATCTATGGCCGCGATCCGGTGCAGTTGCGGCAGGCATCGGGCGTGGTCCTACATGAGTTTGCGTCGACGAGAAATATCGTGGAAGCCATCGATTCGGAGCCAACGGACGTGGCGCGACTTCGCCTCGTGGTTGATCGCGAGAAAGCCGCCATGTCGGGAATCACGGTGGCAGACGTGGCCGCCGCGACGCGCCGACTGGTCGATGGGGAATTATTGGGCCGGGTCCACATGGAGGGCGAGCTGAATCCGGTATCGATACGCTTGTCGATTCCGCGTCGTTACCAGGTAGACATGTCGCTCTTGTCGCGTGCCTGGGTGGCTAACGCACAGGGGGTGAAAGTCCCGCTGTCGGCGCTGGTGCATGTCGAGCGGGATTTAGCCGAGCGTCCGATCCAGCGTCGCAACGGTGAGCGTGTGACCTTCGTGTCCGGTGAGCCGGGTGATGCGCCGCCGATCTATGCCGTGCTGGACCTGAACCAACGACTCGACGGCATGGCAATGCCAGACGGTACGAGGCTCGTCACTGGCAATATGGGACTGGCGCGCGACGTTCCTGACACCACGAGCGGCGTGCAGGTGTTTTGGGGTGGCCAACAACGACAGATGCTGGACACCTATCGGGATATGGGGCGTGCGCTTGCGATCGCCATCGTACTGCTGTACCTGATCCTGGTGGCGTACTACCAGTCGTTCAGCCTGCCGGCGGTGGCGCTGTCGGCGATCCCGCTTGGGCTCATCGGTGTGTTCCCGGGCCACTGGCTGCTGGATCAGCAATTCTCGGCCACCTCTCTGGTCGGCATCATCGCGCTGGCCGGTGTGGTCGTGCGCAATGGACTCCTGATTATCGATTTCGTGCTCGAGTACCGGCTGCAAGGCAGGCCGTTGCGCGAGGCGGTGATTGAGGCGGCTGCCATACGCATGCGACCGATCCTGTTGACGGCGCTGGCGGTTATCCTCGGGAGCGCCGTCATGCTCAGCGATCCGATGTTCGTCGGGCTGGCGATCTCGCTGATATTCGGCACTATCGCTGCAACTCTCCTGACCTTGCTGATTGTGCCGGTGTTGCTGCTCAAGGTAATCGGCTGGCGGGAGCGCCGTGGCCCGTGTCAGGAGAACCCGGCTTGACGGAGCGGATTGCATTGTCCGGCGTGACTCCCAGTTAAAAGCTGGCTGATGCAGCCAATCACGCTGGCTCCGTCATTGTTCCGGACATGGGTCGAATGTGTGATCAAAAAAGTTGCTACAACCATTGACCGCGCAGCATGGCCAGCCGGGTTCCCTTGGAGAAGAAATGAACAACTTTGACTACATCATCGTAGGCGCCGGCTCCGCTGGCTGTGTGCTGGCCAACCGGCTCAGCGAGAATCCGGCGCATCGCGTCTGCCTGATCGAGGCCGGCCCGCAGGACACCAGCCCGCTGATCCATATTCCCTTCGGCGTCATCGGCCTTATCCGGGAGGGCCGTCACAACTGGGGCTACAACACCGAGCCCCAGTCCGCCCTGAACGGGCGCCGGCTCTACACGCCCCGGGGCAGGACGCTGGGCGGCAGCAGCTCCATCAATGCCATGGTGTATATCCGCGGCCACCGGCAGGACTACGATGACTGGGCCGCCGCGGGAAATGCCGGCTGGTCCTGGCAGGACGTTCTGCCCCTGTTCAAGGCGCACGAACACAATGAACTGCTGGACGACGCACATCACGGGCAGGGTGGCCCGCTGAACGTTACGGCCGTGGCCGAGCCCAATCCCCTGGCGGCGCTGTTCATCAAGGCGGGCCAGGAGCTTGGCTTTCCCTTCAACCCGGACTTCAACGGCGCCAGCCAGGCCGGGGTTGGTCCCTTCCAGGTGACCCAGAAGGACGGGCGGCGCTGGAGTGCGGCCAAAGCCTTCCTGGCGCCGGCCAGGGGCCGCACCAACCTGACCGTCCTGACCCATGCCCTGGTTCGGCGTGTGGTCATCGAGGATGGGCAGGCCGTTGGCGTGGAATACGAGCCGGCCGGCGCACCCGGCGAGCGGCGCCTAGTGCACGCCACCCGGGAGGTCATCCTCTGCGGGGGAGCCATCAACTCCCCGCAGCTGCTCCTGCTCTCCGGCATCGGCGATCGCGAGCACCTCGCCAGCCACGGGATCGCCTGCCACCATCATCTGCCCGGCGTGGGACTGAATCTCCAGGATCATCTGGACATGACCCTCATCGTCAGAGAGAAGACGCGTCACGCCATCGCCGTGTCTCCCTTGTTCCTGCCCCGGCTGATTCGGGACCTCTTCCGCTACTTCACGGCGCGCAAGGGCTTTCTGGCCAGCAATGCTGCTGAGGCGGGAGCATTCCTGAGTGTCAACGGCGACCCGCAGCGGCCGGACATCCAGCTCCACTTCATCCCTGCCCTGCTTAGGGACCATGGGCGACAGCTGACCCCGGGCTTCGGCTGCACCATCCATGTCTGCCAGCTGCGGCCCAGGAGCCGGGGCAGCATCCGTCTGGCCAGCGCGGACCCGCGTGCAGCGCCGCTGATCGATCCTGGCTATCTGAACGATCCGGAGGACATGGAAACGCTGCTGAAAGGCGTCAAGCTGACACGGCGGTTCTTCCATACCGCCGCCTTCTCGGCCGCCTATGGTGGCGACGATTCCCCGCGCGCGGATCAGCAGGACGACGATGCGCTGCGCGAAGACATCCGCCAGCGGGCCGAGACCATCTACCACCCCGTGGGGACCTGCCGGATGGGCAACGACACCCTGGCCGTCGTGGACAGCCGCCTGCGCGTGCACGGGATCGGCCGGCTGCGCGTGGCCGACGCCTCCATCATGCCGACCCTGATCGGGGGCAACACCAATGCCCCCTGCATGGTGATCGGCGAGCAGGCCGCACGCTTTGTCCTGGCGGAAGCGTGACGCAACCGCGGCGCTGATAGGTCGTTGCTCCACAGGGAAAAGCCAGAGTCCGGAGACTCAGGGGGCGGTAGCCTTGGTGCTCGTGCATCGCTTGCCGGCGGCAGCGTCCCTTCTGAGCTTGGGGCCCGCCTCCGTTGGCGCTGCAGCGTTTCCGGCCCGGCCCCGTGAACGGCAAGCAGGGCAGGGTGACCGCGCCGCGAGGCCGCTGCGGAAGACGCTCCCGCACCGGCCCTGTAAAGTAAGGGACTCTTCCTGCCGCCTTATTCTGGAGCCTCGCGATGGCTACGATTTCCCGCTCCGGGCCCCCCCGCGCTGATCGACAGCACTCTGTCGAGAGCGCGGAGCCGGAGGCGCCCCCCCTGCCGCCGGAAGGCGGCTGGACGGTCGATGAACTGGCGCAAATGGCCGGGACCTCGGTGCGCAACCTGCGCGCGTTCCAGGAGCGGGGCGTGATTCCGCCGCCGGTCAAGCTGGGCCGGAGCGCGCTCTACGGCGCTGCCCACCTGTACCGTCTGCGCCTGGTGCTGCGCCTGCAGGAGCGCGGTTACAGCCTCGCCAGCATCCAGGAGCTGATCGCCGCGGCGGAAAGCGGGCGCAACGTGCGCGACCTGATCGGTCTGGACGAGGCAATCACGGCGCCCCTCGGGCAGTCGCCTCAGGGGGCGACCCCGGGAACCGTGACGCGTGCCCAGCTCATGCGAATGTTCGGGCTGAAAAGCCTGCCCCGCCAGCTGCTTGAGCGCGCTGTCCACCTGCAGTACCTCGAGCCCGAGGGAGCCCGCTTTCGCGTGGCTGACGTGCTGATGCTGGAGGCGGCTGCCGGCCTGGTGCGCAGTGGCATCGGCCTGCCGGACCTGCTCGATGTCGCGGAGCGGCTGCGGACCCATATGCAGCGCACGGCGGATGATGTGCTGTGGCGCCTGGCCAGGGCCATCGACAGTTACGGTACGCAGATTCCCCCGGCCGAGGATGTGGCCCGCATTGCCGAGCTCATCCTGCAACTGCGTCGGCTGGTGGATCCCGTGGTGCTGGCCGAGGCCCACCGGGCGATCGAGCAGGCGGTTACCCAGCTCTACACGGATCGCCTCGCGCGGACGATCAATACGGTTGCCGCGGACCGCAACGGCTAGGCCATCCGACCGCGGGACCACTTTTGCCCCGGCGCTAACCCGGCTTCTCCTTTTCAGCGACTGCCGCTGGCGACTTCCCGGGCGGCAGCTTTTCAGCGGAATTCACCTTGACATTTGGCCGTGTGACCAAGATATTTGGGCTTCATCGGCAACCCATGCGTGTTTTACCTTGCCGAACATCGCCTTTGTGCACGACCAATACAGTCTAGCCAGTGCAGGAGTTGGTTCCATGGCCAAGCCGCATGCCATCACCCCCCGTAAACCCTCTTTTGATGTCGGAGACGTGCCGGTCTTCTGGAACGACGGCGATCCTGTCCTCACCCGCTTCTTTGATGCCCTGTCCGTACATTTTCCGGACGGAGAGCGATTCTTCATCCAGTCCGTGCGCAATTATCAGGACCGGGTCACCGATCCGAAGCTGAAAGAAGACATCCGCCACTTCTTCCGCCAGGAAGCCCATCACGGCATCGTGCACGACACCTACAACGCCGTGATGGCGGCGCAGGGCGTCAACGTCGACAAGATTGTTGCCCGCCTCAAGATGGCCATCCGTCTCTTCCAGACCCATCTGTCGCCCAAGCACCAGCTGGCCCTGACCGCCGCCTTCGAGCACATCACCGCCACGCTGGGAGAGGGCTTCATGGAGGGCGAC
Organism: Noviherbaspirillum sp.; assembly: GCF_036846085.1. Taxonomy (NCBI): domain Bacteria; kingdom Pseudomonadati; phylum Pseudomonadota; class Betaproteobacteria; order Burkholderiales; family Oxalobacteraceae; genus Noviherbaspirillum; species Noviherbaspirillum sp. The sequence continues at coordinate 7,295 of NZ_DAIUCO010000245.1, forward strand.
GGGGAGATGTTCCGCCATGCCCATCCGGTCATGCGGGCCATGTTCATGTGGCACGGTGTCGAAGAGGTCGAGCACAAGGCGGTGGCCTTTGATGTGTACGAGACGGCAGCGGGAGGCGGCTATTTCACGCGCGCCGCGGCGCTGATCGGCGGCACTGCCGTGGTGCATCTGGTGGTCGGTTCAGTGGCCTGGCACATGCTGAAGGTCGACGGCATGAGCCGCCGCCCTCTGCTCATCGCCAAGGGGCTCAACCGGTTGTATGGCCCCAGAGGGTTGTTGACCCGTCTGGTGCCGCGCTACCTGGACTGGTTCCGACCCGGCTTCCATCCCATGGACACCGGCATGCCCGAAAAGGTCGAGGCCTGGCTGGCCGAGTACCGGAAGCACGAGGACCCGATGCTGGCCTCGGATACGGTGTTCGGCGACCGCACGCTGGCGCAGGCCGCCTGAGGCGGGCGCCGGCCGCCCGTGCAGCGTTTCGGCTAACCCGGGCAACCGTCGCGCCACCGCCGAGTGCGGCGGAAGAACGGCAGGTGTCCGGGTTTATTCATCAGTCTTCAGGAAGGGTAAATCGATAGTGACACTACACGCAGCAGACACGGCACCGGCCCTCGCCATTCCCCATCGGCCCGGGCGCCATTGCGGGAGTTCGGCCATCCGGGACCTGCTCGAGTTCCACGGCACGACACTGACCGAGGCCATGTGTTTCGGGCTGGGCTCGGGCCTGGGCATCACCTACCTGACGTTGCCCGCCGCGCCGGTTCCCTTTCTGGTTCACGTGCGCTCGCTGGGGTACGAGGA
>NZ_DAIUCO010000246.1:0-8026 GCF_036846085.1 Noviherbaspirillum sp.
GCCTGCTGAACGGTCTGCGCCTGCAAGCGCAGATGCGTCCTGCAAGGAGGGGTGTGAAGGTTGAACTACTGTATGCAGTCGATCGACCTCACTACCCCCATCCCAGCCTTCCCCCTGGAAGGGGGAAGGAGCAGTACGGCGGTTGCTTATTAAACAGTAACGCTAGACTGCACTGTATCGATCAAGCTCGCTTCGGAACAACGCAAGTGCCATACCATACGTGCCGCTTGTTTCAGCAGACAACCCAAACCTGAATCTCGGGACCCTCCTCAGCTCTTAGACCTGACCCAATCACCGTCCGACAAATCACATGTTCAATCCCAAATAGCCACACAGCACTTCGTAACTATTACGCATCCTTTGTAGCTTTTGTACAGGACGAACCGCCAATGTTGCGGTATATCTCAAACAACCGGAAATGCCCGCCAGCCACATCAGCGTCACACCGCTTAAAACAATCCCCCCGCCTGATCCGAGGAAGGACGATGAAGCCGCACCACCTCGTCACCCTGGCCGTCCTTGTCCGCCGGCGCCGAGATATCCTCGAGCGTGCCGTCCGTGTCCGCATCGGAACGGGTGGCAAGATCGCCCAGCGCAACCATACCGACCAGTTGATTGTCGCGGTTGATGACCGGCATGCGACGGATCTGTGCATCGCCCATTTGCCGCAGCACTTCGTCCACGCCCTGGTCGTCATAACACCACAGCACCTCGTCCGTCATCACGTCGGCCACGCGCATGTCGGCCGGGTCCCTCTGGTCCGCCACGGCGCGGACCGTGATGTCGCGGTCGGTGATCATCCCCATCAGGCGCTTGCCGTTGCATACCGGCAGCGCGCCGACATCCCAGTCGCGCATCAATTGCGCCGCATCCGCGATGCTGTCGTCCGGTCTCACCAGCGCAGCATCAGGCGTCATGACTTCCGAAATCGTTTGCATGATGGTTCTCCTCGTTATCGATGGATGTTCGGCGTGCCGTCGCTACGCCGAGCAATTGAATGACTTCATCGTCCGTCGTCTGTTCAAAATTTGCGTAGTACGGACTGACCGCGCGGAAATCCGCCAGCGCCAGAAGGCAGATGCCTTCATCCGCCTCCTGGCGCAATTCGTCCAGCACCGGCTCCGGTGCGACCGGCACCGCAAACAACAATCGTTTCACCCCGGCACCGGCAAGTGCCTTCAGCGCCGTCTTCAGGGTGCCGCCGGTGGCGATGCCGTCGTCCACGACAAGAACAGTTTGCCCGCACACCGGAAGTGGTGCGCGCTTTCCGCAATACAAGGACCGGCGTCGTTCGATCTCCGCGATTTGCCGTCGCTCTTCGTCGGCGAGATACTGCGCCGACGGTTTCCAATAGGCCATGATGTCCGGGTTCATCACCTTGCAGGGGCTGGCGCCGTCCACGATGGCGCCCAGTCCGATCTCCGGATAACCCTGCACACCAATCTTGCGCACCAGCAGCACATCCAGCGGAGCATCCAGTGCGAGTGCAACTTCGAATCCGACCGGCACACCGCCGCGCGGGAGAGCGAGCACGACGGGACGGGCGGAACGAAGATGCGCGACAGCCGCAGCCAGCTTCCGGCCGGCATCGCGACGGTCGGTGAAAGGGGGATGACTGGTGTCCATGGGGACTGGCCCGGGCGAAATGGCGCCGGCACCGGTGTGCCGGCAGACCGAAGTCCATGCAAGATGCCTGCCATTGTTTTCGCCGGAACCTTTTTCTTTCTAGAAGACCTATCGGGAAACGGCTTGCGCCGGCAGCAGGCGAATGCAACGAGCCTCAACCAACAAGGAGAACAACATGGCGGAAGATCCGGCGGCGAACGCCAGGGGCAATCAGGGCAGCATCGACGATACGGTAAGACAGCAGCGCGCCATCCAGCGCGAAATCGACGGTGTCGATGCGCGCAGATCCGGCAGCAACGGAAGCGGCGATGGCGCGGTGCAGGCAGGCATGCGGCCGCAGCCGGCACCGCCGTTTCCCGAAGTGCATTTGCAAAAGCCCGGCATCGAATCCGAGCTTGATCCGCGCCCGCAATTCATGGCGCCCGACTATAAGGGCAGCGGCAAGTTGCAGGGCATGGCCGCCATCGTCACCGGCGGCGATTCCGGCATCGGCCGCGCGGTAGCGGTGCTGTATGCGCGCGAAGGCGCGGACGTGGCGATCGTCTACCTGAACGAACACGGCGATGCGGAAGAAACCAGGCGCTGCGTGGAGAAGGAAGGCAGGCGTTGCCTGCTGATCGCGGGCGATGTACGCGACGCATCCTTCTGCAATGACGCGGTTCGGCAGACCGTCGCGGCGTTCGGCCGGCTCGATGTGCTGGTCAACAATGCCGCCTTCCAGGAACATGCGATGGCGCTCGAAGACATCACCGACGAGCATTTCGACATGACGATACGCACCAATCTGTACGGCTATTTTCATATGGCACGTGCCGCGTTGCCCGAAATGAAGCCGGGTGCCTCGATCATCAATTCCGGTTCGGAGACCGGCATCTTCGGCCACCAGATGCTGCTCGATTATTCGGCGACCAAGGGCGCGATCCATGCCTTCACGAAGGCGCTTGCCACCAATGTGGCGCCGCGCGGCATCCGGGTGAACGCGGTGGCGCCGGGACCGGTATGGACACCGCTCAATCCGGCCGATCAGCCGGTGGAGCAGGTGAAGACCTTCGGCCAGTCGACCGACATGAAGCGGCCGGCACAACCGGAGGAATTGTCGCCGGCTTATGTGTTCCTGGCGTCGCCGGTGTGCGCAAGCTATATCACCGGCATCGTGCTGCCGGTGATGGGCGGCGTGACCGGCAGCGCATAACAAGCGGCATCGATGTCATTCAATCCAATGGAGAGACCATGAATACAACCACGACCAGCATGGAAATGACCGACATGATGAGACAGTGCATCGCCAATTGCCTGGAATGCCATCGTGTCTGTACCGAGGCGGCGGCGCATGTGCTGCATGGCGGCCGCCTTCACGACGAAGCCAAGCACCTGGTGGCCCTGCTCGACTGCGCGCAGATCTGCCTGGTGCACGCGGACTTCATGACGCGCCGTTCGCCGCATCACATGCACCTGGCCAAGGAATGCGCGGAAATCTGCACTGCCTGCGCCGGCATGTGCGACGCCCATCCCGATGGCGACGGCGAGATGAAGTTGTGCGGGGAGGCATGCCGTCGCTGTGCCGCGAGCTGCGAAGAAATGTAAACAGAAGAGGCAGAGAGTGGAGTGCGAACCGGCGCTTTGCGGAAAAGCGCCGGTGTGTTCATGCGACCGTCGTCACATGATCATGCGCCGAAGTAAAGGCTGCTTGTGACATCCGAGGAGCGATACCCAGTGCCGGCGTTGCCGACGCCGCTTCCCGTGCCAGGACCGCTGGCGCCGCTCGAGCCCGAGCTCATCGAGCCGGAACCCATCGGCGATGAACCGCCGCCCATGCTGGAACAACCGGTAAAAATAATGACTGCGGAAACGATCAAAAGCTTTTTCATGTGAATCTCCATTCAGGTTGATGTGCGGGCAAGTGTTCGCACGAAAGGGACGCCACGCCACCGCCGCTCGCCGCCATCGGAAGGATCACGGGAACGCGCCGCGGAACGGCCGAAAAGGCAGCGGCGAGCAATCGCGGCAGCATCGGCAAAATGCATGCGTCAATGCCGCGATGTGTCTGTGGTGTATTGCGTTGAGTTATATACGCGCCGTAGCCGGATCCGGTTTCAGAATGAGTGAAAAAATCTGATGTGCGGAACGAGCACGGATGCGATGCCGATCATGCTTGCATCGGCACGATCAGTTCCGTCGATCTTCCGGCCGGTCTATTGATCGCCGCTGTTCATCGGCAAAAACAGTTCTTCGATGGGAATACGGTTGCCTGCGCGCTGTTCCATGCCGTGCTGATGTCGCGTCCAAAGGTCGACCATTCGCGCCGCTTCGTTCCTGACAAATACATCGGGAACCGGCTCGCGTCGTTCGATGACCTGCGAGCCGGTGCCATAAGGTTCGTCGTTGATGGCGTTTTTTTTGCTTTGCGGGATGATCGACAAAGCCAGAAAAGTTTGCATGACTGCCTCCGTAGAGAGGCAGTATAGCGAGCCGGTTATTGCGGACAAGGGAAATGTCAGCGATGTTACTTATATTGTGTATCGACGTGTATCGCTTTCCTGCGCGACATCTTCCGGCGTTTGTCGAATATGCCGGATTGCTGCGAAACCGGGCTATTCACCCGGGTTATTGCGTGTCGGGTTGCGGTACTTCCATCGGTGACGTATCGGGAACGATTTCCGGACCTTGGGGGCCCGAAGGCGCGATCGGATCCATAGGGACGTCGATTTCCGGCTGCGGCCTGTAGGAGGGAACGATCTCGGGTTCCGGATTGGGAATGGATGGAATTTCCTGCGGGGTGTGCTGTTGATTCATGATGTCTATCCTCCTGTAAAAATGTTCGATTCCGGCTTGCATCGTAAGTTGCGGCATGCGCCACTCGCGACAGGAAAACCGAGCACATCCTTGATAAAGGTAGATAGCTGAATGCCGTACGTCATGCCCGGTGCAGCGGCCGGGATCATGTGCGTTCTACCGAACAAACTACCAGAGTGGCGGTAAGAATTTCAGGACGGCGGCGGAGTGCCGGCAAGATGATGCGGAAAGTGGCGCGGCATGGCCTCGCATTCCGGCAGTGCGTCGACGGGAGGACATTACAGGCGTCGATGAGCGAACAGTCTGGCCGGCATCGCGGCCAGATCCGTTCAAGTGATTGCTCCCGGGCCTAATGCGGTTTGCGCGACATCCTGCTGCTCAGGTAGAGCGAATACAAAGCCGACAGGCCGACGGCAATATAAATGATGCGTGACAATCCGCTCATCTCGCCGAACAGGGTCGCCACCAGATCGAAATTGAACAAGCCGACCAGGCCCCAGTTGATGCCGCCGATGGCCAGCAGCAGCATCGGAATCCAATCGGCTGCTGTCATCCGCTTTGCGGTAATGACAGCGTTGGCGCCGCCGTGATGTCCGCCTGCGCGGCGGTCGGGAATATGGCGTCGTTCTGACATATTGGGATTCATTGTTGCCATGGAAAACTCCTTGCAAGGTTGAAACAGACAAAAGTCAACTACACATTGATGAAGGCCGGCATGTTCATGCCGCCACCGTGCGAACCGGGAGTATCGCCTTATGCAAGCTCCATGCCGGTCATGCACATATTGGGACCAGCAGTACCGGAAGAGATTCCCAGACGATGGCGATTGCCGCAAGCAGGCCGAGCATAATGGTCATGCTTCCGATGAAGGCATGCCCTTCGGCCGGCACGCCGCTCGCGTCCGATTGTGACGCGCGCTTTCCTTTCCTTGTCGCAAGGGCTCCAATGGTCGCAATCGCCGCCAGCGCCAGCAGGCCGCTGATGCCGATGAACCAGGGCACCGCGCCGATACCTAGCCATTCGGCGTGATGCGATCCGCGGGCGCAGGCGACGCCGGTGAAGCCGTAGATCGCCACGAAGTGCGCCGCCCAGATGATCGGACCGGAAAAGATCAGCAGGAAGGTGCGGGTGAAATGTGAGACGTTCATCGCCGGTTCAGCCGGTCAGGCGTGGAAAGCTGTGGACGAGCGCAAGACCGATCAATCCCTGCGCGACCGTGTAGTACCAGAGCAGCATCGTGTTGTCGAAGGTGACGCGGCGCTGCGCATGCAGCAGGCCGCACCATGCGCGCGCCGAGGTATACAGCGCCATGACAATCACCACCGCGACATAGAACGCCTGCAACGCAATGATGGCGTACACCACCGCGCCGTACGCGCTTTCCGTGGGCCGCAGCCCGGTGGTCCATTGGCCGTAGAAGTCGGCGGCGGATGCGCAGGCCAGCAGGATCGCCGCCGCCAGGATTGCCGGCGTGACGGTGCCATGGCCGCGCGGCGAAGCTGTCTTGAGCCGAGCGCCGGCATGGACGATCAGGCCGGCGCTGGCCAGGAGCAGCAGGGCCGATATGGAGGGCCACTCCCATGCCGGAAGCCCGTCCGCCCCCGGCCAGACATCCGGGGAGACGGTCCACAGAAACAGGTAGGAAAACAGCAGGCAACCGAGGATGGAACCGGCGACCAGAATCAGGACGATCATCGCCCACCATGAATGCGACGACGATCCGTTCATGTACACCGGCAGCGTCAGGTTGCCGCCGATGTCCACCGGCGGATGGTTCGGCCCGGGATCGGTTTCCCATAGCCACCACAGCACCATGACCAGCGCGACCACGCCCGCGATGGTTGCCGCCGTGACCAGCTTGATCGTCATCAGCAGGAAGAAGCCGGCGGTGCCGATGGCCGCCAGCAGCGGTTTCCAGCTCGGCCCCGGCAACTGCATCACATACTGCGGGCGCGCATCGATCGGACTGGTAATCAGTGTTTCGCGGCGGCCGGTGGCGGTATTCGGCAGGTAATAGCGGCCGGCGTCGACATCGTCGGCCAGGCCGGGCTGGTCCCACAAGGGTTCGCGGCTGGTGACGATCGGAATGCTGCGGTTGCCGTAGTTCCCGTTCGGCAGCCATTCGAGCGTGCCGGCATTCCAGACGTTGCCGGCGTTCTCCTCGCCCGGACGAAGGTTGCGCAGGAGGTCGACCAGAAAAACCAGCACGCCGGCCGCGATCATGAAGGCGCCGATCGTCGACACCATGTTGAGCGGCCCCCAGCCGAGCGATTCGGCGTAGGTGTAGACACGCCGCGGCATGCCGGCGAGGCCGGTGATGTGCATCGGGAAGAAGGCGATGTTGAAGCCGACGAACATCAGGCCGAAGGTCCAGCGCCCGAGCCGCTCCGACAGGCGCCGCCTGCTGACGAAGGGTGCCCAGTAGTAGAACGCGGCGAATAGCGGAAACACCATGCCGCCGAACAGCACATAGTGCAGGTGGGCGACGATGAAATACGTGTCGTGCGCCTGCCAGTCGAACGGCACCACCGCCACCATCACACCGGTCAGTCCGCCGAGCACGAAGATGAAAAAGAAGCCGAGTATGAACAGCATCGGCGTCTTCAGCATCGAACCTTTGGATGTCAGCTTCGCGGCGGCGGCGATGGTCGCGATCCAGGCGAATACCTGGATGCCGGTCGGGATGGTCACCGCCATGCTGGCGGCGGAAAAGAAGCTGAGCGAGAGCTGCGGAATCCCGGTGGCGAACATGTGGTGCACCCACAGGCCGAAACTCAGGAATCCGGTGCCGAGCAGCGCCAGCACCACCAGCTTGTATCCCGCCAGCGGCTTCTGCACCATGGCCGGGATGATCATCGACACCATGCCGGCCGCGGGCAGGAAGATGATGTAGACCTCGGGGTGGCCGAAGAACCAGAACAGGTGCTGCCACAGGAGCGGATCGCCGCCGCGGTCGGCGATGAAGAACGGCCAGTCGAACGCCCGCTCGATTTCGAGCAGCAGGGTGGCGAGGATCACCGCCGGGAAGGCGAAGATGATCATCCCGGCCAGCACCAGCATCACCCACGCATAGATCGGCATCTTGTCGAGCGTCATGCCGGGCGCGCGGTTGCGCAGCACGCCGACGACGATTTCGATCGCGCCGGCAATCGCGGAGATTTCGATGAAGCCGATGCCAAGCAGCCAGAAGTCGGCGTTCACCGCCGGCGAGTACTCGGCGTTGGTCAGCGGCGGATACATGAACCAGCCGCCATCAGGCGCGAGGCCGAAGAACAGGCTGCAGAAAAACGCCAGCCCGCCGACGGCGTAAGCCCAGAAGGCATACGCCGACAAGCGGGGAAACGGCAGGTCGCGCGCACCGAGCATGTTCGGCAGCAGCAGCACGCCCATCGCTTCCACCGCCGGCACTGCGAACAGGAACATCATGACGGTGCCGTGCATGGTGAAGAGCTGGTTGTACAGCGTGTGGCCGATCAGGTCGTTCTGCGGCAAGGCCAGTTGCGTGCGCATCATCAGCGCCAGGATGCCTGCCAGCAGGAAGAACAGGAAGGCGGTGCCGATGTAGAACAGGCCGATGTAGGTGTTGTTGACAGCGGTGATGAAGCTC
>NZ_DAIUCO010000247.1:0-7996 GCF_036846085.1 Noviherbaspirillum sp.
ACCGAAGCTTATCAGTCGGCCTCGTCGTCGGGCAGCGTCTCTGCGGGTGGCTGGGGCTGTGAAAGCACGGGCGCAACGAGCCGGTATGTGCAGTCCGTGGCGACCAGTGTTAACGGACAGATTCGAGTTACGATCGCGACTGGTATTGACGACAGGCTGACGGGGCAGTCGATCTATCTTGCGCCGCAGACTAATGCAGGTGCTGCGATGCAGGCGACCATGATTCCTTCGCAAGTGGGTCAGTGGCTGTGCGGTGTCACTAGCACTCAGTTGGCTACAGTGGGGCGTTTCCTGCCCGGTTCCTGCAAGGCGTCGATCACTGTAGACGGTTCATTCTTGTAATTCGCTGCAGTCAGTGGCGGGCTTATAAGTCAGTCGCTGGCGTCCGCCAGACCGCTTGGGCCTGTTCGGTAGTTTTCCGAGCAGGCCCTTGTGCTTCACCGGTTTCCTGAGCAAAGAGGATTGCGCTTGCCCGAGTTAACCATTCTTATGCCTTGTCTCAACGAGGCGAAGACGGTTGGCGGCTGTGTGTCGGAGGCTATCGCCTTTCTTGCTAACCACCGGATCGATGGTGAAGTGGTGGTGGCCGACAACGGGTCAACTGACGATTCAGTGGCACTTGCCTGCGCTGCAGGCGCACGTGTAGTGCACGTCAGCGATAAGGGGTACGGTGCTGCTCTCTTGGCTGGCATTCACGCTGCGCGAGGGCGGATCGTGATCATGGCCGATAGCGATGGCAGCTACGACTTCTCCCGTTTATTTCCCTTTGTTGATCGACTTCGAGCGGGGGCCGCGCTCGTTATGGGTAACCGCTTCCGTGGGGGTATAGAGGTCGGCGCGATGCCGCTGCTTCACCGATACCTGGGCAATCCCGTGCTAAGCTTCATTGGCCGACACTTTTTCCGCCTACGGATAGGTGACTTCCATTGCGGATTGCGCGGTTTTCACCGCCAAACAATGCAAGACCTCGGTTTGGTTACTCCTGGCATGGAGTTCGCGAGCGAAATGATCGCGAAGGCAGCCCTTGCGGGGCTGCGCATCGAAGAGGTGCCGACTGTCCTTCGCCCGGATGGGCGGGGGCGCCCTTCCCACCTTCGGACTTGGCGCGACGGTTGGCGTCACCTGCGTTTCTTGCTGCTTTTCTGCCCCCGCTGGCTCTTCCTGTACCCCGGAATTGTGCTGTTCGGGCTTGGAATGACTGGCTTCATTGCGCTTCAGCAGGGCTCACTTCAACTGTTAGCAATGGGTCTCGACATCCACTCGTTGCTATATATGGCAGGTTCTACCCTTATCGGCGCTCAGTTGATCCAGATTGCCGTCATGACGAAATGGATCGGAGTGCTTGCGGGAATCGTGCCAAAACCGAAGTGGCTGGCGCGCATCGAGGGATTCGCCTCTGTTGAGCTAGGACTATTCATCGGTGCGACTCTATTGGTTGCGGGGTTCGGTTGGTCTACGCTCCTGTTGAAGGATTGGGGCACTACAGGTTTCGGTGCACTCGATCCGCGGGTCGTAATGCGCAGCGCCATTCCCGCCGTAACCCTTATGGCCCTGGGAATGCAGGCCGCCGCCGCCTCGCTCTTCGCCGGTGCCATTCGTATGAGCTTCAACTCCGTTCGCCGTGTCGGCTGAGCCGATTTGGCGACCGCGCGGGCGTTTGCTCTGGCTTGAGCCACTGCTGGTCTGGCTGGTGGGGGCGCTGACGTTCGTCGCGGTCCCGCTTTCTCTCGGTGAAATCGGGCTCAGCTGGGATGCGCTGAATCATCACATCTACCTCGGCTGGGTAGCTGAATCGCCGCGATTCGACCGCGACTTCGCTGCGGCCTCCTACCAGTCATATCAATACCCCTATCTATATTGGCCAGTTTATAAACTGGCCCTGATGGGAGCTTCGGGCGCCGTTGCAGGCGCGGTCCTGGCGCTCCTGCAGTCGTTAGCAATTCCACCTGTTTGGATTATCGCCCGTTGGTGTAACCCTGGACCCGGTGTGAGCGACATCTGCTTCCGAGTGGCTTCAGTCACGCTGGCGTTTCTAGGGGGACTGACACTGTCACTTTTGGATTCGACATCCAACGATCTCATTGCTGCTACACCATACGTGTGGGCAGTTGCGTTCGCGTTGCTTGCTATGGATGCGCAGCTTCCCGAAAGGGCGACCATTTTCCTACTGCTGTCCGGCATCGCTGCAGGCGTCGCGGTCGCGTTCAAGCTCAGTAACGGACCACTCACCCTTGTATTGCCTTTTCTATGGGGAATCGGTCAGGCGAACGTCCAACGCGCCGTATACAACGTTGCAAGCGCCGGTGCCGCGTTGATTTGCAGCTTCATCATCGTGTATGCGCCCTGGGGCATGCAACTGTGGAGAGAGTTCGGCAATCCGATCTACCCTTTCCACGATGACTTCTTCGAACTCCTTCGGTTCTTGGTAAGAGGCGAATCATGATTCGGTTCAAGCCAGACACTTGGGTCGATGCATTGATGCGGCCGTTCGATATGGTGTCGCCCGAAGCGAATACGTATGTCGAAATTGCTGCGCCGGATCTGCGGTTTGCCGTAGTCATACTGCTCTTGGCATGTGTTGGGGTGGCCGCCCTTCGCGGACGGCTTTCAAGCCGACGCCCACTCGTTCTGCTGGTGTTCACGATTCTCGCGTCGGTTCCATGGTTCGTCACCTCGGGTAATGGGCGGTACTTCATCCCATTTCTCCTACTCAGCGGACCGATAGCAATCGGGCTGGTTTCGATCACTTCGTTCTCGATCGCTTTCAAGCTGCTCATTACGACAATGCTCCTGATGCTACAAGGCTTCCTGCTGGTTCAGCAGTCGCCGTGGGGGGCATGGACACTTGGGACCTGGGGCAAGGCACCGTACTTCCATGTCGGCGTGCCCGCACGAACAGATGGCATCAACTATTTGACTCTTTCGGCGATCTCCTATTCTCTTATGGCCCCCCAGTTTTCTGCTGACGCAGGATGGCTCAATCTCGGAGGCGGGTTCCCGCGTACCGAAGATCAGCGGCGATTACGCGCTTTCCTTTCGTCAGGCCGACCGCTGGTGTTGGTTGCACCAACGTTGGCTACTGAAATGCGATTAGATCGGCAGCCGAGCGAAGCGGCTCTTGAAGCTTTTCAAAGAATGGTGGCACGATATGGCATCGACCTTTCATCCGGTACACCATGCGACTTTATCCCCTCGCACGGCTTCGCCAGCGTCGTTATGCGAGGCGGCTTACATGACACGAGGATGATCGATAAGGCCGGGTTCTGGTTTTGTCCGGTCTCTTTCAATTACAGCATTGCCGGTATGCAGCCCTCGCCCACTGCCGCTGACCCAGCATTTGAAGCTCTCGAAAAGCGCTGTCCGAGGTTCTTTGCTGCAGGGAATGCAGAGACTGAGCGGATTGCGCACGGTTTTGTCCGGAGATACAGCATCTCCGACACGCGTGTATACGTGTATGACGACGGAAGAGTCTATTATAAGTTTTGGCGAAGTCTAAGTTCCGTATTCGTCGGCTATTCAGACCAGGTTTTGTCCGGCGCTATCGTGATGGACTGCTCAAAGATTCGGGCCCCGAACTGGAGGCGTGGCGGACCATGACGCCCGCATGATCTTTTTCTCAACTAATGCTCCAGCAACATTGAAAGTGGCAACTGCAAGTGCAGCCGCAGCCGCAAGACCCACGGAGCCCCAGGTGGTGCACGCGAACCACATTCCCGGCAAACTTCCAACTAACCAGCCGGCGGTCATCTTGGCAACCAGAGGCGTTTGAGAGTTCAGCATGAGAGTCTGAGCCCAAGGACCGCAACAAGCGCGGACAAACCACCCAGCAGCGAGCAGTGACAGCACCCCTGCGCCCGTGGCATATGTAGGTCCAAATGCGACGGCGAGTAAAACACTGCCGGCAAAAAGAAAGCTCAAGAGCCCGATCCCAGTTAACATCGTCTGTACGAGCGTCGAACGAATCAGTATTTGCGCTAGCTCCTTGCGCCCCTTTTCATTGGACAGGCTGACGATCACTGGGGGAAGCGCCGACTCTATCGCCTCGACAGGGAGCGCCAAAGTTTGAGCCAGACGATTGGCTGCCCCGTACATGGCCACGTGCTCGACCGGGAGCAGCCAAGCTGCAATCCAAAGATCGACTTGTACAAAGCCGTAAGTTGCCAAAGCTTGCACCCAGTAAGGGCGAAATTGCTTCGACTCAACTCTTGCCTGAACTGGCTTTGACCACGGACTCGTGTTGGGTAGCGTCATGTACGCCGCTATCAAGGTTGCGATCGTGCATGCGAGGAGCGTCGCTAATACGGCCTCGATTGGGAGACGTATGCCAGTCAAAAAGAGGATGGTAAGCGCGAGGAGAGTGGTAGCCGCAGTCAAAGTGCCGCTGTAAAGACTTGCACTAATGATCCGGCCGTGCGCCCGATGAACCTCCGTCAATAGGTTTTGAATTGCAGTGGCTGTTGCTATACTGAGAACAAAAAATAGCACAGCACCTGAAATCATGGGCCAATTCACGCGCAATCGTATCAGCATGTAAATGCTCATGAGCGCGCCCGCAGTCAAAATGGCAGTGACAGCGCATCTTTTCAGTGCGCTGACCATCCAGCCCCAAGCGTATTCTCGATCACCACGATGCACTGCGAGACCGATTGAACGCTGCGCCAGACCAGGCAGGCCTTGGCCGACGAAAAGGGCAAGGAAGCCGATGACCGAGAGCGCAACGAAATAGGTGCCCATGTCCGACACCGAAAGTAGCCGCGCCAGTATGAACAATGTTGCGAAGTAGAGCCCGGCGTAAGCAAGCCGACTTGCGAAAGCAAAGGTACCCCCCTTTGCAACGAAGCCGAGTGCTTTCATCGGGCGGGTTTCTCTGATCCGTGAAGAATTCGGTTAAGAACGTCGTTAACACGTTCGGCAACTCGGATCCAACTGAAGGCTCTTGCGCGTACAAGGCCTCGTACCTTCAAGCTGTGCCTGAGGTGTTCATCGGTTGATACTCTGTCAATCGCGTCGGCGATGCTCAAGGCATCCGTCGGGTCCACTAGGATGGCATTGCCGTCACCCGAAACCTCAGCCAAGGCGCTTGATGCCGACGTGATCACGGGAGTTCCGCAAGCCATCGCCTCGATCACCGGCAACCCAAAGCCTTCGTAGAGAGAGGGGAAGACCAGTGCCATTGCACCGCGGTAAAGCGCGGCGAGGTCTTCATCACCGATGTCGCCAGTGAACTCAAGCCGATGGCCGATCCCGTACTCTTTTGCGGATGCCAACGTGTCCCGATCGGCAGTCCCGGTAAACCGAAGCCGGTACTCGTTCCTGCAAGCAGTGGCCGCGAATGCCTGAAGGAGTCGTGCAACGTTCTTGTGCCCCACGCGGCGGCCGACGTGCAGGATGTATTTTCCTCGCGCCGACGGCCCCTCCGCATTAAAGGAAGGAGACACGCCATTGCCTACAACATGCACCTTAGCGGGTGATATGGGCAGCCATTCGAGAATGTCGCGGCGCGAATGCTCGGAAACCGTGAGGATGGCCGCAGCCTTGACCGCTGCGGGTAGCACTACCGTTTTGTAGTACATTCGCCGCACTATGGTGGATTCTTCGGGTACCTTCAGATGAACAAGGTCGTGGATTGTAAAGATGAATGGAAGAGGACTGCGTACCGGCGGGTTGAAGCCTGGTGAGAAGTAGCAGCCTGATCGTTTGCCAGCGAGCGCCACACTGATGGCTAAGGGGTCGAGCGGAGACAACTTTGGCCCGACAATGGCGAGCGGGCGGGCGGCAGGGATGCGAGCCAGCAGTTCGGTCGCGAACCGCCCGATCCCATGGCGGCCGCACCAGCGAGCATCGAAATAGACAGGCACGTCCATGGAGAAGGCATTGAGTAGACCTCATCATACCCAGACACCCAAGGTAGCTTACGTGCACGAGTGGCTAACTGAGTGGGGCGGATCTGAGGACGTGGTCCGCGCCATGCTGCGTGCGCTCCCTTCGGACGACTTGTACGCGACTGTCGACTTTATGTCCGATAAGAACCGCCGTAGTCTGGGTGGGGTCAAGCCAAGAACAACCTTTATCCAGCGGCTGCCATGGGCGCGCAAGCGCTTCTGGAACTACCTGCCCTTAACACCGCTGGCTATCGAAACCCTCGATCTCTCCGCCGCGCAGATCATTATCTCCAGCTCCCATGCATTCGCGAAGGGCGTACTCACAACGGCCTCTCAGTTGCACGTTAGCTATGTCCACTCGCCGATGCGCTACGCTTGGGACCTGCACCACCAGTACCTCACGGATTACGGGCTGAACACAGGGTTTCGGGGGGTGGTGGCCCGTTATGTGTTCCATCGCCTTCGCCAGTGGGACCGGCAGACAGCAAACAACGTCGATCTTTTCCTCGCCAACTCACGTCACGTTCAGGCCCGAATCTGGCGGACATATCGTAGGCCTGCGCGTGTGCTGTATCCACCGGTACGTACCGATATATGGCGGCTGGAGACACATAAAGAGGATCACTACGTGACAGTTTCCAGACTCGTCTCATACAAGCGGATCGACCTGCTAGTGGAGGCTTTCCGGTTAATGCCTAAACGGAAGCTGATCGTGATCGGCGACGGACCCGAGTTCCCCCGCCTGGCAAGAAATAGACCGGCAAATGTCGAACTTCTTGGGTGGCAGCCGGATGCAGTCATTCAAGAACATGTCGGTTCGGCTCGCGCATTTCTTTTCGCAGCTCACGAGGATTTTGGAATTTCGCCCGTAGAGGCGCAGGCGTGTGGGACCCCGGTCATCGCGTATGGGGTCGGAGGCGCTGTTGAAACGGTACGAAATGTAGGAGTCGCCGCCCACCCAACGGGACTGCACTTCATGCGCCAATCGGTTGAGGCTGTCATCGCTGGCATTGAAGCGTTCGATGAGGTGCGGAACCAAGTTGATCCATTCGACTGTCACGCATGGGCCCAGAATTTCAGCGAGGACCGCTTCGCAACAGCGTTCAAAGAAATTATTCAGGATGCCTGGGATGTTTGGAGACGGGACCCTGCGGCTGTCGACCTGCAAGTGGCTACCGCTAGTGGCAATCTTAAGGAAGGGCAATAAGCCTGTGATTTCTCCTGTTTCGCGTGCTGCATGGCTTCGGCGGCGAGAATTGCTGTTTCGACGTTTTCGTCAGACGATGGCCATCCCGGCCATGCTAACTTCCTATCGTAGAGAGCTGCGGCAGCTCACTGAAGACCGCCTCAATTTAAGGAACTTCGAATGGCGGGGGTTTTCCCAGAACTGCGAGGACGGGATCATTGCTGAAATATTTTGCCGGATCGGTACGAAGAGCCGATACTGCGTTGAATTCGGCATAGAAAGCGGCATTGAGACCTGCACCCGCTGGCTAATTGAGCGGGAAGGCTGGTCGGGTTTGTGGATTGAAGGGTCGCCCCGTGATGCAGCTGCAGCTCGCCAGCGAGCTTTGAAGTTTGGAGTTGCGGTGAAGCAGGAGTTCATAACTGCAGAAAACATCCAACAGATCTTCCGAACTGTTGGGGTGCCTGTGGATCTCGATCTGCTGGTGATCGACATCGATGGTAATGATTATTGGGTGTGGCAGGCGCTCCGAGATTACGCCCCGCGGGTTGTCGTAATTGAATACAATGGCTCGTTCAAGCCTCCGGCAGACTGGGTAATGCCATACCGGCCGGACCACACATGGAACCTATCGGACCATTATGGCGCCAGCCTCGTGGCACTGACCCGATTGGCGCACGAGAAGGGATATTCACTTGTCGGTTGTGATTCGTGTGGCGTGAACGCCTTCTTCGTAAGACGGGATGAGCTCGCAGGCAAGTTCTCTCACGTCGGCGATGTGTCACGTCATTACATACGCCCTAAAGCCCTTTTTTTCAGCCACTGGCGTCGCCTCTTCGGGCACGTCGTGCGCGGCCCTGCCGTGGGCGAATAGTTTTGCTACCGGAGACTATGGAGTAGATGGCCGCAACCTGCGCCGGGCTTTAAG
>NZ_DAIUCO010000248.1:0-7862 GCF_036846085.1 Noviherbaspirillum sp.
GCCCCGATACTATGTGGAATGATTGCAAGAATAAAACTGCTATAGCTGCGGGCCTGGACCAGCAGGATTAACCCGGTGGCAATCAAGCCCAGCAGGATGGCATTGGTCAGAGCCACACCGGCATTTTTACGCACAAAGGGCCACAGCAACGCGCCCAGCACATTTGCCAAAGGGCCGATGCCGATCGCGATGCCGATCTGTGTAGTGGAATTAATTCCCAGGTTCCCCAATATGGCGGGCGCCTGCACCGGTACGATAAAGATGCCGGCCATGCCGGCAAACGCCAGAAAGCTCGCCGCCACAATAGCCTGCCAGGCGCCGCGCTCGGCCGGAACATCGCTCGTTGACGGTGTGTGAACCTTCCACACCGGCTCCCATAGCAGCTTGAGCATGAAGGGCACCAGCAGCAGCGGCAGCAGATAAAGATAGAACGGATGGCGCCATGAGGCTTCGCCGACCCTGCCGCCGATCATAAAGAACAGCGAACCGATCAGGCCGATAAGGATCATTTGGCGATTCACGTATTTCTGTCTCTCGTCCTCTTGCCAGTAGTCACCGATCAAGGTCGTGCAGCTAGTCAGGATGAAAGCTTCTGCGATCCCGAGCAGCAGCCGAGACAGCAAGATGTCCTCCAGGGTATGCAACTGGCTGGGAGCGAACCCGCTCATCACGTAGGCCAATGTAGCCAGGATCAAGAGCCGCTTGCGTCCGAAGCGGTCCACCAGCCAGCCGGCGACCGGTGCAAACACGGCAATGGCCAAGGCCGGGCTGGTGGCCACCAGCGGCATCAGCACATTCGCATGGGCTGACAGCGGCCCGAGCTCCGCTCCCATCTTGGGTAAGATGGGGAGAATCATAACGGCACCCATGATGGTGAGGCTGCTGCCCAGCAAAATCACGACAACTTGTTGCGTGCCTGCCTGACGTTGTGCGGAGATAACAGTATCCATTGCGCTTATCCTCGATTTGTAATGCCGAATTGCATTGTGGTGAGAATTTCGACTTCAAATAGACCTTTCGCATCTGTTGTGAATTACCTGCGCCCCATCGGGACCACGAACGGCTCTCTTTATTCGTCGGACGAGAAGAGGCATATCGAGACCGGAACAGCATCGCCTTATTCCTTCTGGCTGATGTGTAATGTTTCGGCTGGCATCGCGTTTGCTGCTGGCAGTGGCCCTCAGTCCGAGGTGAATGCACGTTCCATCGCTTGGAGTGGAGGGATGGCCTCAGAAGGTGCGTTGAATGGCAAAGGAAATGAAATCCCTGTCCTTGAGCGGTTGTGCAGCCATGCCACCGAAGTAATTGGTGTACAGGAGGGCGGCATACCACGCCTTTTGGTATTCGGCAATGAGTCCGATACTGAATGTTCCCGCCTTGTCCCCGTTGAAGGCGCTGGTCACGGGGGTCTTGCCCCTGATGTTGTAGCCGAGCGAAACCGGCACGCTCAGGTCCAGTTCCGGCAGCACTTGAAAATAGGATGGCGTGAACCGGACCGAGAAACCCAACGCGCCGCGATCCGTGCCCGGATCGAGATTGCCGGCATTGCGCGTGACGCTGGTGCGGTATAGTCCCCCGACTTCGGCGACGATCGTGCCGCTGTCCCACACAGCAGTGGGGTGCAGCGGGTGAACGATCGACACCTGCGCATGGACGGTATTGCCCACTGCATACAATGGATTGTGTCGGTTATCCGCCGGCGATCCTGGCGGTAAGGCCAATGGCACGCTAGCCAGTGGCATATTGCGGCGCATATGAATCTCTCCCGCTACATTGCTTGCACCGACCACCGTGGAAAAACTTGCCCCAAGCACGCGGATGTCTTCCGGATAGACAAGTGCGTAGCTTCCTTCACCTGGCCGCGCATAGACTTGCGGCAGCTTGTCGTTAAAGCGCAGGTAATACAGGCCGAACTCGGTATCGAGCGCCTTGGCGTAATAACGGGCCGAGACACCCCCTTGACCGCTGTTGCGCGCCTTCGTATCCGGGCCACGCAGCAGCGCGGGGCCCGGCTGCGGAGAAAGAAGCAAGCGCTCGCCACCGGCATCGAGGATGTCCGCCGAGCTGAAGTAACTGCCGGCCGCAGGCAGGCGGGACTTGCGCCAGTCATACTGGAAATAAGCGGCAAAACTTAGCTCGGGGCTGGGCTGCAATTGCCCTGAAATCTGCCCCACCGGCATGAAGAGTTCCTTGGCCTGCGAGCCGGGCACGGACTGGGCCTTGATGATATCGAGCGGCGCCTGGCCATACGAAATCCCGTTCGTCGCAAGCATCAGGCTTTCGCCCCAGAGCAGGGTATGCTTTCCGGCACGCAAGCTGGCGTGCATGTCGCCGATGCGGCCGTTGCCAAACACGAAGGCATCCAGCAATTCCGCGCGTTTGCCGTGCAGCTTGCTGGTTGCATCCGTGAATTCATTGTAAGGCACGGTAAAAGCATTCGCGGTTGACGGCGAGTCGTTGTCGTTGGCCCGGTTGTACAGCTTGTCATACCAGGCCGCGCCGCTGACGCGCAGTCCCATGCCTTGGTAAATGACATCCAACTCGGACAGAAGATCGAGACGGTTCGAGATCAAGCCGGTGTCGAAATTTCTGTTGCCGTCATCGGCATTGATATTCGAGAGCGATCCTGGTGATTGCCCGCTTAATCGCCGGGCGGCACTGTACTTGACCGTATTGTCCCATCGTACTTTCACGTCGGATCCGGTGTCGATTTCAAACGCCTGTGCCGCCGGCGCTAGCCCTGTCCCGGCGAGCGCCAGGGCAATAAACCAGGGCCATTTCACTTCTAGTCGGCCGCTTCGTATCTTCATATTGGGCTCTCCTGAATTTGGCTGTCGAGTGGGTTATGCGGCGTGTGGGCTCGATGTTGTGATATGGAGTCTTTCTGTAATCAAGAAGCGCACGAAGTCACGCACCTTGCTGTCAGTTGCGAAAATTGGCCGATGAAGGTTTCGATCAAACCGTTGGTTTGGTATATCCGCGTCCACGCAACGATGCTGTCAACCTGGTGGCGGAACGATTCTGTCCCTTCCTTCATTGGTTATTCTTTTGAGCGCATCACATTGGTAGACTGTTTGGCCAGAATGGCGGAGACGGCATTGATCTGCTTTCGGTCGACGATGTCGCGCGACTGCCCGCGATACCACTAACGACGATTGAAATCACCCGGACTTCAATAAAGACTCACTCTGTGTTCATTGAAGGCAGGTGGCGGTTCACATTGGAAGGCTGAAGCGAATGTTCACCAACAAATTCCTTGCCCAATAAAAAGACCGCGAGCGCCGGCAATAGAACCAGCGCGCCTAGCAGGTTCCAGAGAAACATGAAGGCGAGCAGAATGCCCATGTCGGCGTGGAACTTGATGGGTGAAAAGACCCAGATCCCCGTCGCAATCGCAAGCATGACCCCTGTCAGCATCACGACTCTCCCGGTGAACAGTATTGTTCCGGCATACGCATTGCGCAAGCTCATCCCGGCGCGCAAACGTGCCAGCAGCACGGCAAGCACGTAAAGTCCGTAGTCAACGCCGATACCTGCGCCGAGTGCAATGACAGGCAATGTTGCGACTTTTACACCGATGCCCAGCATGACCATCATTGCTTCGCAAAGAATGGCCGCGAGAACCAGTGGCACGATGGCGCAGAACACTGCGCGCCAGGAACGGAAGGTAATGAGGCAAAGAAGGATGGCTGCGGAATACACCAATGCCAGCATCGGAAGATGAAAACGTTTGACCACGGCATTGGTGGCGGCCTCGATCCCGGCATTGCCGGCTGCCAGCAAAAATTCCGCATCGTCCGTATTGTTCTTGCCGGCGAAGCTCTCTACATGGGCGGTCACGCGCGTGAGTGTGTCAGCCTTGTGATCCTGCAGATAAACATAGAGCGGGAGCAGATCGCAGGTCTGGCTGAATAGCTCCTGCGGCGCGCGCGCGGCGAAAGCATTGAGCATGTCCTGGTTGCGAGACAGGTCGTACCACTTCGGGTTTCCCTCGTTCATGCCGACCGCAAGCCATTTGCTCAGTCCGGCAAACGACTGGGTGGAGATGACGCCGGGAAGCTGTTGCAGTTGCCATTCCAGGGCATCCATCCGCAGCAACACGTCATAGTCCACGCACTTGAATTGCGGTGTTTTCACCATGACGGCCAGAATGTCGCTGCTGGTGGCGTAATTGGCGGTCATGAACGCATTGTCACGGTTATAGCGGGAGTCTGGCCGCAGCTCCGGCGCACCCGGATCCACGTCGCCAATACTCAGGCGTGAACTTGCCGCCAATCCTGCGATCCCCAGCACCGTGGCGAAGGCGATCACGGTGCCCGCATATTTTTTCCGGGTGAGCAGCTCCAGGAATTGTCCGGCATGCGGCTGACGAGGTGCGGCGGCCAATTCCCTGCGGATGCTCCTGCGCGCGGCGGACGCGCTCACGCCGACGTAGGACAGCTGCACCGGCACGAGCACCAGGTTGGTCACAATTAATATCGCCACACCGATGCTCGCCGTCAGCGCCATGTCTTGTATTGTCCGGATCGGAATCACCGTCAGTACGGCAAATCCCGCCGCATCGGCCAGCAGAGCGGTCAAGCCCGCCAGGAACAGGCGACGGAAGCAATAGCGGGCTGCCACCACCCGGTGCGTGCCGCGCCCGATATCCTGCATGATCCCGTTCATTTTCTGCGCACCGTGGCTCATGCCGATTGCAAACACAAGGAATAGCACCAGCATGGAGTAGGGATCCAGCGTGTGTCTCGGCGTAGGCAGCAGACCCAATAAACACACTACGGCCACAAGAGAACAAGATACGACCAGCAGCGTGCTG
Organism: Noviherbaspirillum sp.; assembly: GCF_036846085.1. NCBI lineage: Bacteria > Pseudomonadati > Pseudomonadota > Betaproteobacteria > Burkholderiales > Oxalobacteraceae > Noviherbaspirillum > Noviherbaspirillum sp. Next base: position 4,817 of record NZ_DAIUCO010000248.1, read on the forward strand.
CGCACGCAGCGCGTGTGCCAATAGAGCAGGGAAGCCGCAATGCAGACGGAGAGAATGAAGAACAACAGCAAGACGCCCAGTCCTTCGATCAGATCGCCAGCCACCTTTGCGAAGCCGGTGATATGAATCCTGAGCGTCGCGGTTTGATATTGCGTGCGAATCGTCTCCAGTGCGTTGGAGAACGTCCCGTAATCGAGTGCTTGCCCGGAAACATGGTCTTTCTCCAGCAGGGGAACAACGATCACCGTGGACCGCTGATTTGCCGCCACCAGACGGCCTATCTCGCCCGATCGTTCAATGTTGGCGCGCACCTGCGCGATATTCGCGGATGATCCATCGTAGGTGTCCGGAATGAGCGGGCCGCCGTCCAATCCTTCTTCCGTGACCGCCACCCAGCGTACCGATGGCGTCCACAAGGATTTCATATAGGGTCGATCCACGCCGGGCAACAGGAATACCGCGTCATTGATGCGGCGCAATGCCTCAAGATAGCTTGCATCGAAGATCGTGCCTTGCGTTGTTTCCACTGCAATGCGCACGGTATTGCCGAGACCGCTCAATCCTTCCCTGTGCGCAAGATAATTGACGATATACGGATGCCCCATCGGAAGCATGTTCTCGAAACTGGCATTGAAGGTCAGCCGGGTTGCACGCGCGCCAAGGACGACAATTGCCAGCAGACACAGAATGAGAACGATCGAGCGATGGTTGAATATCACCCGTTCAATGGGCGAACCCGAATGCGGATCGAAGTCTTGGAGTCTGTGGAGTACCGGAAAGTCGACAAATGAGGCATCGTGCTTCATTGCCTGACCTGTTGAAGAGATATCCGGCTGAGTCCCCTCGCGCCGGACAGCACGAGATCGCCATTGGCGGCTTGCGCCACACTAAAGAATGGGAAGGGCTGGGTGATCGCCAATGCGTTGAAGCTGCGCCCCTGATCGGTACTGCGCAGCGCTTCGCCGGCTTGTGTCGCCATGACGATGGAACCGTCTGAGAGAGCCATGCCGGTCGTCAATGACGCAGTTGTACCGGTATCGATCTTGCTCCAGTGACGCCCGCCATCATGCGACCAATAGGCGTTTCCGCGCAATCCATAGACCACGATGTGTTCTTTGCTCAGGGGGATGACGCCAAACCAGCTCCCCTGATAAGGCGTTTCGAGCTCGACGAAGGTTTGCCCCGCATCGGTAGAGCGATAGAGTAAGCCAGCCTCTCCGGCGATGTAGACAGATTCGCCGAAAGCCTTGATGCCATAAAGATGCCTGTCAGTCGCATTCTCGATATGTGCTTGCCAGGGGAACCAGGTCTTGCCGCCATCCTGAGTCGCGAAAAATAAGCCGTAAGCGCCGACGACGAAGCCGCGCTTTTCGTCTATAAACGCGACATCGAAAAAAGGCTTGTCCGGTCCTTCACGCAGCAAACGTTGCGCATCGCGCAATTGTCGCCGTGCTTTGGCGTCGTCGTGCGCAATCGCATCTTTTTGAGCGGATTCCAGCATCGATCGGGTCGCCTGGTGCCCATCCAATTGCCGGACCCAGCTTGCGCCGCCATCGTCAGTGTGCAATACCACGCCGGAGTGTCCGACTGACCAGCCCTTTTTCTCCGTGGCGAAATGTATGCTGGTAAGCGTTGCACTGACAGGTACCCGCGCCTGCCGCCAGGAGAGTGCGTCATCGTCGGAGAACAAAACAATTCCGCGCTCGCCGACAGTCAGCAAACGCCGGCCTGTCCGCCTGACGGCCAGCAGTACGGAGTCGCTCGCCCGTGCACTGATCGACGCCGGCCGCTCCAGCACGTCGGGCACGGCACTGGCAGCATGCCAGACAGGCGTCGCCACTTCAACGGCAAACAAACCCGTCAGCAGCAGAATAGACGCGGCAAGGGAATGTACATTGCCCACACGTAGCCTTATCAGTCAGCCTGGAGCGATAAGAAAAATACTCATTGAATTATCGGCTGAATAGCGAGTTCTTGCGAGGCCGTATTCCACTGCACCCCCATTCGTCGATATGCCGGTAGGGCAGCAGGATTGCTGCAAGGAGTCGTGCTTGCTTCTTGTTATTGATGCCCTGGCTTGATTGTGGGATCGAGTTGCAATAATGCGCGTAGGACAGTCACCCGCCAATGGTGACGAAGCGTTTGCACGCATTTCGCCGAATGAACAACAGACTATTGAATGAGGCGAAGATGATTCGCCAGGCTGCATGCAACGGTGATACCCCGCGTCGTCAACCGAGGAGCCTCAGGTTGCGGATTCGTTGAATCGTGCAGAAGGAACATATCGTCGAAGCGCCAGCTCGAATCAGGGCGGACTCAGGCGAAATGCAATCGCATTCTCTTACTGCGGTGGTCACATCAGGCCATGGCCTGCTGAAGCCATGGCGATTAGACGGAATTTACCGATTTCCGGGATTGTGCTGGATCGGTAACTGGTCCCGCCGACAGGAATCGAACCTGTATCTAGCGCTTAGGAGGCACTCGTTCTATCCATTGAACTACGGCGAGACGCTGGGAACCGGGCCTCGTTTTTCAGCCCGGTGCAGAATTATAGCCGAGACTGTTGCGGGAAATAACTGCATTCTGCAGGCTGTCGGTACAATGCCCGCTTCGTTAATCACATTCCTCGCGCTTTGCGCGAAATATCGTTATGGCTGTCGTGTCCCTTTCTAATGCCCAGCTTGCTTTCGGGCATGTTCCTCTTCTCGATCACGCGGAATTTGCGCTGGAATCGACCGAGCGTGTCGGCCTGATCGGCCGCAATGGTACCGGTAAGTCTTCTCTGCTGAAGATCATTGCCGGCATTTCCCGGCTCGACGACGGGTTGCTAGTCATGCAGCAAAGCATCAAGATTGCCTACGTCGAACAGGAGCCGCAATTTGCCGAAGACATGTCGGTCTTCGATGCGGTTGCAGCCGGCATGGGTGAATTGCCCGCTCTGTTAAATGAGTACAACGACCTGGCCGGGCAATTGGGCGGCAGCGACGACGACGCGGCAATGGAGCGCATGCATGACATCCAGGTCAAGCTGGACGCTGCCGATGCC
>NZ_DAIUCO010000249.1:0-7851 GCF_036846085.1 Noviherbaspirillum sp.
TGCCTACATTCACGTGCGGCTTGGTCCGCTCAAACTTGCCTTTTGCCATTTTAGATATCCTTCAAAAAGAACGAGTTATTAATTAAATGTTTTAGTGCGATATTCATCCTGCTGCTGCAGAGCGATAGCCCTGCTGCAGCATTCTTCTTACTTGCTCTTAGCAGTGACGATTGCGTCGGTGATGTTCTTCGGCGCTTCCGCGTAGTGCTTGAACTCCATTGTGTACGTCGCACGACCTTGCGTCAAAGAACGGAGTGTTGTGGAATAGCCGAACATTTCCGACAGCGGAACTTCAGCGCGGATTACCTTGCCACCACCGCCGGCCAAGTCGTCCATTCCCTGGATCATGCCGCGACGTGAAGACAAGTCGCCCATTACGTCGCCCATTTTCTCTTCCGGCATTTCCACTTCAACCGCCATCATCGGCTCAAGAATGACCGGGCTTGCTTTACGGCAGCCGTCCTTGAATGCCATCGATGCAGCCATGCGGAACGCGTTTTCATTCGAGTCAACGTCGTGATACGAACCGAAGAACAATGTCACCTTGACGTCGACAACCGGATAGCCGGCGAGGACACCACTAGCCAATGTTTCGCGCACACCCTTTTCAACGGCCGGGATATATTCGCGGGGAACGGTGCCGCCTTTGATGGCATCAACGAACTCAAAGCCTTTACCCGGCTCCTGCGGCTCGATCTTCAGTACCACGTGACCATACTGACCGCGACCACCGGACTGCTTGACGAACTTGCCTTCGATTTCTTCGCAAGTCTTGCGAATCGTTTCGCGATAGGCGACCTGGGGCTTGCCGACCGTTGCCTCGACATTGAATTCGCGGCGCATACGGTCAACGATAATTTCCAGGTGCAATTCGCCCATACCGGAAATAATTGTCTGCCCGGACTCTTCATCGGTCTTGACGCGGAATGACGGATCTTCCTGCGCCAGGCGGTTCAATGCCAGACCCATTTTTTCCTGGTCTTGCTTTGTCTTCGGCTCAACAGCCTGCGAGATCACCGGCTCCGGGAACACCATGCGTTCGAGCGTAATGATCGACGCCGGATCGCACAGCGTATCGCCGGTCGTCGCTTCTTTCAGGCCGACCGCAGCGGCGATGTCACCGGCGCGCACTTCTTTGATTTCTTCGCGCTGGTTGGCATGCATCTGCAGGATACGGCCGAGACGTTCCTTCTTGCCTTTGACCGGGTTGAACACTGTATCACCCGAATTCACGACACCGGAATACACGCGGAAGAAGATCAACTGTCCGACGAATGGGTCGGTCATGATCTTGAACGCGAGCGCGGAAAACTTTTCCGTATCTTCGGCTTTGCGTGTCACAGGCTCTTCGCTTTCACCGATTCCGGTAACAGGCGGAATGTCTGTCGGCGCAGGCAGGTATTCGATCACGCCGTCCAGCATGGCTTGAACGCCCTTGTTCTTGAACGCGGTGCCGCACATCATCGGAACGATTTCACCAGCGATCGTGCGTTGGCGAATTGCGCGCTTGATTTCCGCTTCTGTGAGCTCGCCCTCTTCGAGGTATTTGTTCATCAGCTCTTCGCTAGCTTCCGCAGCGGCTTCAACCATCTTCTCGCGCCATTCGTCGCAAGTCGCCTTCAGTTCGGCCGGGATATCGCGATAGTCGAACTTCATGCCCTGCGATGCATCATCCCAGTAAATTGCCTTCATCTTGACGAGATCGACCACGCCTTCGAAGTTTTCTTCGGCACCGATAGGTACCTGCATGGGAATGGGGTTGGCCTTCAGGCGGGTACGCATTTGTTCGTACACCTTGAAGAAGTTCGCACCGGTACGGTCCATCTTGTTCACAAACGCAAGTCGCGGCACGCCGTATTTGTTAGCCTGGCGCCACACTGTTTCCGATTGAGGCTGCACGCCGCCCACTGCGCAATACACCATGCACGCGCCATCAAGTACTCGCATCGAGCGCTCAACTTCGATCGTGAAATCGACGTGGCCCGGCGTATCGATGATGTTAATGTGATGCTCGGGGAAGTTGTTGGCCATGCCCTTCCAGAAGCAGGTTGTCGCGGCCGACGTGATCGTGATGCCGCGCTCTTGTTCCTGCTCCATCCAGTCCATGGTCGCAGCGCCGTCGTGCACTTCACCGATCTTGTGATTGACACCGGTGTAATACAGGATACGCTCGGTAGTGGTTGTCTTGCCAGCATCGATGTGAGCAGAGATACCGATATTGCGGTAACGCTCGATGGGGGTCTTGCGAGCCATATTTAATCCTAAGCTTGTCTCCGCACAGGCGGAGATTCAGGTTATTAATCCATATGGTAGAAAACCGAGCGCCGCTTTTTAAGAGATGCGCCCGGTTTTAACCAAATTACATTGCAAAGCCTTCAACGGTGCGAAGGCGGATTCCTACATGCTGCCGGACCGAGGCATGTGCGCATGGCACTCTGCTCGGCCTCGCCTTAGAATCGGAAGTGGGAGAAGGCTTTGTTGGCTTCTGCCATACGGTGCACTTCGTCACGCTTCTTCATCGCACCGCCGCGACCTTCAGCGGCTTCCATCAACTCTCCACCAAGACGCTGTGGCATCGACTTTTCGCTGCGCTTGTTCGCGGCTTCGCGCAACCAGCGCATCGACAACGCCATACGACGCACCGGCCGGACTTCTACTGGTACCTGATAGTTCGCACCGCCGACACGACGCGATTTCACTTCGACCATCGGCTTGCAATTGCTGATTGCAGCAGAGAATACTTCCAGTGGATCCTTGCCGCTTTTGGTTTGAATATGTTCGAACGCACCGTAGATGATGTTCTCGGCGACCGATTTTTTACCGGACAGCATCAGTACGTTAACGAATTTGGCAACATCAACATTGCCGAATTTTGGATCTGGCAGAATTTCCCGCTTCGGGACTTCACGACGACGTGGCATTTCGATTCCTTTCACTCTTCAGTTGAGCCGACGGCACAGAGTGTTTTGCCGACTGCTCGCGGATACCCATCATAAGCATCCACTTACTCGCCCCAATCGGGACGACCTTTACTCCACGCGGCGCAAGCACCGGCGGAAACGTCAATTATTTCTTGGCTGCTTTCGCGCGCTTGGCACCATACTTCGAACGTGCCTGCTTACGGTCCTTCACGCCCTGGGTATCCAGCGCGCCGCGCACCATGTGGTAACGCACACCGGGCAAGTCCTTTACACGACCGCCGCGGATCAGCACAACACTGTGCTCCTGGAGGTTGTGGCCTTCGCCGCCGATATATGAAATCACTTCAAATCCGTTGGTCAGGCGCACTTTGGCGACTTTACGCAACGCGGAGTTTGGCTTTTTAGGCGTTGTTGTGTAAACACGGGTACAAACGCCGCGTTTCTGTGGGCTGTTTTCCAGCGCCGGCGATTTGCTCTTCACAACCGCGGAAACACGCGGACTGCGAATCAGTTGATTGATGGTTGGCATCGGTCTTTAATCCAACAAAAATAGTACGTTAATAAAAATACAGTCACGAAAACGATTGTTCGCGACCAAGGGTGGATCATGTTTTACGTCTACTACATGTGCTGCACTTACTGTACGGATCGATTTTGTCAAATGGGGAGGCAGCGTCGCTGGATGCGAAGTGAGACCAAAGAACGCTTAAGCCCGATGGAGCTTAAAATCGAGAACTCGCGAGTATATCCGCCATACTGATCTTAGTCAATCGCCGTTGCGCTTTTCCCGCTGACTTACATGGCGACTTGTGGTGCCATGGTCGATGTTGATTTTTTGCAATTTTCCTGCATTGGTTCGCTTCGATTCACCGTATGACCTTGATTCTTTAAACACAAACGGCGCCAAGTATTCGCTTGGCGCCGTTCAGTGGAAATGACGTTATTGCTTACGCTTCGCCACCGTCCTGTATGCCGCCGCCAGTCGCGTCGGTTGTAGCAGCTTCCATTTCTGCCGCACGGGCAGACTCTTCGGCTTGCAACAGTGCATTGCGTTCTTCAACTTCCCACGATTCCTTCTCTTTCCGGGCACGATGGTATGCGAGTCCGGTACCTGCTGGAATCAGTCGGCCAACGATCACGTTTTCCTTCAAACCGCGTAAACCGTCTTTCTTGCCCATGATTGCCGCTTCGGTCAATACACGGGTAGTTTCCTGGAAAGACGCTGCGGAAATGAATGAATCGGTCGACAGGGATGCCTTGGTAATTCCAAGCAACACGTTTTCGTATGTCGCCGGACGCTTGTCCTCTGCGATAACGCGATCATTCTCGTCCAGCAACTCGGAGCGCTCGACCTGCTCGCCCGGGATGTAGGACGTGTCGCCCGCATCGACTACCTGAACGCGTCGCAACATCTGGCGTACGATAACTTCGATGTGCTTGTCGTTGATCTTCACGCCCTGCAGACGGTACACGTCCTGGACTTCATCGACGATGTAACGCGCAAGCGCTTCGATACCAAGCAGGCGCAGGATGTCCTGCGGATCGGCTGGGCCGTCCACGATCATTTCGCCTTTGTTCACCACTTGACCGTCATGGACCAGCACTTGCTTATCCTTGGTGATCAGGAACTCGTGCTTGTTGCCGTCCATGTCGGTGATTTCGAGACGCTGCTTGCCCTTGGTTTCCTTGCCGAACGCAACCGTACCTGTGACTTCCGCGAGCATGCCGGCATCCTTCGGCGACCGGGCTTCGAACAGTTCAGCCACGCGCGGCAGACCGCCGGTAATGTCACGGGTTTTCTGCGACTCGGTCGGGATACGTGCGAGCACCTCGCCAACGGTGACTTGCTGACCGTCTTTTACCGTGATCAGCGCGCCGACCTGGAAGCCGATCGTCACCGCATGTTCGGTGCCGGCAATTTTCACTTCCTCGCCTTTTTCGTTCAGCAGCTTCACCTGCGGACGCAGCACTTTCGTGGCCGAGCCGCGGCGTTTTGCGTCGATTACCACCAAGGTGGACAGACCAGTAACTTCGTCGATCTGCTTGGCCACGGTCGAGCCTTCTTCGACGTTCTCGAACTTCACCGTACCGGTGTATTCGGTAATGATCGGACGGGTCAGCGGATCCCACGTAGCCAATGCCGTGCCTGCACGAATCGCCAAGCCATCCTTGACGAGCAGCGTGGCGCCGTAAGGCACCTTGTGACGCTCGCGCTCGCGGCCGTGGTCGTCGGTGATCAGCACTTCGCCTGACCGGGAGATGACGATCTGTTCGGCCTTGCCATTGGTGACGTAACGCATGGTTGCTGTAAATCGCACTGTACCGTTCGACTTTGCTTCAACACTGGACGCAACTGCAGCACGGGACGCCGCACCACCGATGTGGAAGGTACGCATAGTCAGCTGCGTGCCTGGTTCACCGATGGACTGCGCGGCAATAACGCCAACTGCCTCACCGGAATTGACCAGCGTTCCACGACCAAGATCGCGGCCGTAACACTTGGCGCACAGACCGTAACGCGTATCACACGTCAGCGGCGTACGTACCTTCACCTCGTCGATGCCCAGACGCTCGATTTCCTCAACTCCGTCTTCGTCCAGCAGCGTGCCGGCCTCGAACAGCGTCGATTGATCTTCCGGGTTCACGACGTCGTTGGCAGCAACACGGCCAAGGATACGGTCGCGCAGCGCTTCAATGACCTCACCGCCCTCGACCAACGCCTTCATGGATGCACCGTTCGCCGTGCCGCAATCGTCTTCGGTGACAACCAGATCCTGGGTCACGTCGACCAGGCGGCGTGTCAGGTAACCGGAGTTCGCCGTCTTCAACGCCGTGTCAGCCAGACCTTTACGGGCACCGTGTGTCGAGATGAAGTACTGCAACACGTTCAGGCCTTCACGGAAGTTCGCGGTAATCGGCGTTTCGATGATGGAGCCGTCCGGCTTCGCCATCAGGCCGCGCATACCGGCGAGCTGGCGAATCTGCGCAGCGGAACCACGCGCGCCGGAGTCGGCCATCATGTAGATCGCATTGAAGGATTCCTGCGTGCCCTTGGTACCGTCGCGCTTGGTGACTTCCTCGACCTTCAACTGCTCCATCATGGCCTTGCCGACTTCGTCACCTGCCTTGCCCCAGATATCGACCACCTTGTTGTAGCGCTCGCCGGAAGTCACCAGGCCGGATGCATACTGCTGTTCGATCTGTTTCACTTCCTGCTCGGCCTGGGCGATCAGGGTTGCCTTCTGCGGCGGTACCAGCATGTCGTCAACGCAGATCGAGATACCGGCGCGCGTCGCGAGGCGGAATCCGGACTGCATCAACTGGTCGGCGAACACTACGGTGGCGCGCAGACCGCATTTGCGGAAAGAGGTGTTGATCAGCTTCGAGATTTCCTTCTTCTTCAACGCGCGATTAAGCACGGTGAATGGCAGGCCCTTGGGCAGAATCTCGGACAGGATCGCTCGGCCGACGGTCGTTTCGTAGCGCTTGATTGTCTTTACGAACTCGCCGGTTTCAGGATTGCGCGGATACTCGGTGATCCGTACGGTGATACGGGTCGTTAGCTCCACTTCCTTGTTGTCGTATGCGCGAATCACTTCCGACACGTCGGGGAACATCATGCCTTCGTTCTTGCCGTTGATCTTCTCGCGGGTGGCGTAGTACAGACCGAGCACGATATCCTGAGACGGTACGATCGACGGTTCGCCGTTCGACGGGAACAGGATGTTGTTGGACGCCAGCATCAGTGTACGGGCTTCCATCTGCGCTTCGATCGACAGCGGAACGTGAACAGCCATCTGGTCGCCGTCAAAGTCGGCGTTGAACGCGGCGCAAACCAGCGGATGCAGCTGGATCGCCTTGCCCTCGATGAGGACCGGCTCGAACGCCTGGATGCCGAGACGGTGCAGCGTCGGTGCACGGTTCAGCATGACCGGATGCTCGCGGATCACTTCTTCGAGAATATCCCAAACGACCGGTTCCTGGATTTCGACCAGCTTCTTTGCCGCTTTGATCGTGGTTGCCAGGCCCATCAGTTCCAGCTTGTTGAAGATGAACGGCTTGAACAGTTCCAGCGCCATCAATTTCGGCAGGCCGCACTGGTGCAGCTTTAGCTGCGGACCAACCACGATGACCGAACGGCCGGAGTAGTCGACGCGCTTGCCCAGCAGGTTCTGACGGAAACGACCACCCTTACCCTTGATCATCTCAGCCAGCGATTTCAACGGTCGTTTGTTTGCGCCGGTCATCGCCTTGCCGCGACGGCCGTTATCCAGCAACGAATCTACCGCTTCCTGCAGCATCCGCTTTTCATTGCGGGTGATGATCTCCGGTGCGCGCAGCTCCATCAAGCGCTTCAGGCGGTTGTTACGGTTGATGACGCGGCGATACAAATCGTTCAGGTCCGAGGTCGCGAAACGACCGCCATCCAGCGGCACCAATGGGCGCAATTCCGGCGGCAGCACCGGCAGCACTTCCATGATCATCCAGTCCGGTTTGATGCCGGAACGCTGGAATGCCTCAAGCACTTTCAGGCGCTTCGCATATTTCTTGATCTTGGCTTCGGACTTCGAGTCCTTCAATTCCTGGCGCAACATTTCGACGTCACGGTCGATATCGATCGAGCGCAACAACTCACGGATGCCCTCTGCACCCATGAATGCGGTGAAGTCGTCGCCGTATTCTTCATACTTTGCCGCGTAGTCGTCTTCCGACATGATCTGGCACTTCTTCAGCGGTGTCATGCCGGGGTCGGTCACGACATAGGCTTCGAAATACAGCACGCGTTCGATATCGCGCAGCGTCATGTCGAGCACCATGCCCAGACGCGACGGCAGCGACTTCAGGAACCAGATGTGCGCAGTCGGCGATGCCAGTTCGATATGGCCCATGCGCTCGCGGCGCACCTTGGCCAGCGTCACTTCGACGCCGC
>NZ_DAIUCO010000250.1:0-7838 GCF_036846085.1 Noviherbaspirillum sp.
AAACCGGCCCCGAAACTGTCGGCCACCGCCTAGATCAATAGTTTGTTTGCATCTCGATGATTGTAAGGATCACCCGCTCGCTGCTGCTGTTGCAATTACTGATTGCCATGCTGATTGGCCTGGCAGTTGTCCAGGTTCTCGGTGCCGATACATGGACCGCGGTAATCTGCGGTATTGGTGCGATCGTGCTGCTGCGATTACTCATCAATGCCAACAATTTTTACCTGTCGTGGCGTTATAGAAGCGAGACTCCTGCGGCATACAAGCTGAATCTCATGCAGGCAATAAGGCTGTTTGTCGGCGAATTCAGCGCCAGCATGATTTCCTCCTCCTGGACCATGCCCTTCCATACGTTCGACAAGCGGATTGCCCGGCGCCCTGCCGCGCTGCCGGCACTGCTTGTGCATGGGTATGGCTGCAACAGCGGCTACTGGCACTCGATGAGCAAGGCGATGACACGGGCGGACATCAGCCATTACGCCATCAATATGGAGCCAGTCATCGGCAGCATCGACGCCTATGCCTCCGTGATTCATCGCGCGGTGGAAAACATTTGCAGCGAAACAGGCAGCGACAGGATTGTCATCGTCGCGCACAGCATGGGCGGATTGGCGTCACGTGTCTACCTGCGGGATCATGGCGATCGTCGCGTCGCGAAGATCATCACACTCGGCACGCCCCACCGTGGAACCGGACTTGCGAATTTTGGCGTCGGATTGAATTGCGAGCAGATGCGCTGGACCGAGGATGGGCTGGAAGGTGTATGCAGCGAATGGCTGCAAGCGCTCGCAGCCAGCGAGGATGTGGATTCCTACCGTGTTTTCGTGTCGATATTCTCGCACCACGACAATATCGTTGCGCCGCAGATTTCATCGCGCCTTCCGGGTGCAGTCAATATCGAGATGGGCGGCGTCGGGCATGTTGCGCTGGCGATGCATCCGGAGGTGCAGTCCATCGTCATCGACGAAGTATTGAAAATACCCCGGTAATTGCCCTCCTTGATTCCGTCGGTCGTTGCGGCGCTATAGCCATCCCGATTTTTTGAAACGGTAATACAAGTACCCGCACAGCAAGGCGACAAAACCGAGGGATGCCGGATAGCCGTATTTCCATTTCAGCTCGGGCATATGTTCGAAGTTCATTCCCCAGATGCCGACGAAGGCCGTTGCGACGGCAAAGATGGCTGCCCACGCTGCAAGCCGCTTGTTGACCTCACTCTCCTCGATCGTAACCATGGACAGATTGACCTGGATCGCCGTATTGATGGTGTCGCGTATGGCATCAATCGCGGTGTTAATGCGATACAGATGGTCATACACATCCCGGAAGTATTCCTGGGTATTGATGCAGATCGGGGGCACCCTTCCTCCAAAAAGCTTCAATAGCGCCTCCATCAGGGGCGTGACCGCATGCTTGAGCACCGTCGCCTTGCGCTTCAACTGGTAAAGCCTTTCGATATTTGCGCGCTGCGCGCCTTCGCTGAAAATCTGCTCCTCGATCAGGTCCAGTTCGGTTTCGATGATGTTCAATACCGGAAAGTACCGGTCCACCACTGCGTCCATCAATGCGTAGCAGACAAAGGCGGCGCCCTGCTTCAAGAGATGTGGTTCACTTTCGCACCGCTCGCGTACAGCTAGGAAGTCCTGGCTGCTGCGGTTTCTGACGGAAAGCACATAGCTTTCCTGAACAAAGATGGCAAGCTCACCGACGTTGAGTTCACCATTTGTAAGTTCCACGGTATGCACGACCACGAACAGCGAGTTGCCATACTCCTCGATCTTTGGTCGCTGATGCCCATGCTGCGCGTCTTCAACCGCAAGCTCATGCAGGTTGAATTCAGCCTGCATCTTCTCCAACTCGGCGGGCTCCGCGTCCTTCAACGCGATCCAGACGAAGCAATCCGGTTGATGGATGTAGCTGGCGATGTTGCTCATCGCCACGTCGGCCAGCCGACGGCCTTCTTTGTAGGCAACGCAATTTATAAGCACAATCAGGCACTCCGGATAGCGGGTATACAAAGACTCGAACTGGCCCCTGACATTGCTCGAAGCAGAGAAAATGGCTCGAGGGACGCATGAACATAGTGGCTACCCAATGTTAAACGACGTGGGACCGCCGCTTACCGAAGAAAATCAAGCCATTGTCCGATGGCACGGTCCAATTCAAGTTGCCAATACCGGGACCGTGGAAGGCTCAGTCGAAACATTGTCCCGGGCATTGGCAGGCATGGTCGGACACAGGCCTGCCGGATCTAGAAATGCACGCCCCGCAAAAGCTGCTGCAAGGCAATCTGATCGGCACTCATTTGTGGCGCCTTCTTGTCACCGATCGTCTTTGCGGCATCCGAGTCAGGGAACATGCGGAAGCTGGTGTTCATGACGATCTGCGCAATCCGCGGTACAAGCGCGTGAAGCACCTCGCCGAGAATGCCCAGTCGGGTCGCGATGCGAACCGGCTTATACACGATCGCCTGGGCGATCAGATCGGCCGCGTCCTCAGGCGTCAGTGTCGGGACGTTCTGGTAAATCTTGGTCGGTGCGATCATCGGCGTTCGTACCAGCGGCATGTTGATCGTGGTGAACTTGATGTTCATGTCGGCGAATTCGGAGGCTGCGCACCGCGTCCAGGCGTCGAGTGCTGCCTTCGAAGCAACATAGGCGGAAAATCTTGGAGCGTTGGTCAGGACACCGATGGATGAAATATTGATGACCTGGCCGCGCTTCTGCGCAATCATTTTCGGCAGCAGCCCCATGGTGAGTCTGAGTGCACCGAAGTAGTTGAGCTGCATCGTCCTTTCGAAGTCATGGAAACGGTCATAGCTTGACTCGATGCCGCGGCGGATCGAGCGGCCGGCGTTATTGACGAGCACATCAACGCCGCCGTGGTTGGCAATCAGGAGCTGGACAAAGCGATCGCAATCCGCCATGTCGGCGACGTCCACTGCATAGGTCACCACATCGAAGCCGCGGGCATTAATTTCCTTCCTTGCCTCGGCCAGCTTGTCTTCATCCCTTCCGCAGATGATGGTGATTGCACCGGCTTCCGCCAGCTTGTGGGCTGCCGCCAGACCAATGCCGGACGACCCGCCTGTGACCAGCACAACCTTGCCGGCCACTTGCCCGCGCAATGTGCGGTCGATGAACAGATCCGGGTCGAGGTTGCGTTCCCAGTAATCCCAGATCCGATGCGCATAATCCTCCAGCCGCGGACACGCTATACCGCTGCCCTTCAGCGCCGCCGCCGTATCGCGGTTGTCGAAACGCGTCGGGTAATTGATGAACTGCATCAGGTCATCCGGCAGGCCAAGATCTTTCATCACGGCGGACTGGACGCGACGCACCGGCGTCAATGCCATCATTCCTTTTTTCACCGATTTCGGAATGAAGCCGAATAGCGCGGCATTGATCCGCAGGCTCATCGTCGGCGCATGGGCCGCGCGCGCGAATGTATTGAGAACATCACCGACCCGCATTGGCTCCGGATCGGTCAGGTGGAAACACCGTCCGTCGAGTTTGGGCTGGTGGGCGATATGGTCCATCGCGTCGACCACATAGTCGACCGGAACAATATTGATCCGCCCGCCTTCAATGCCGATCGTCGGCATCCACGGCGGCAAGAGCTGGCGTATGCGCTGGATCAGCTTGAAGAAATAATAAGGACCGTCGATCTTGTCCATTTCGCCTGTCCTCGAATCGCCGACCACCATCCCGGGGCGATACACGCGAAAGGCGCCCTTGCATTCCTTGCGGACGATCTTTTCCGACTCATGCTTGGTGGCGAAATAGGGATGATCCAGATTTTCGGCCTCATCGAACATGTCCTCTCGGAAGATTCCTTCGAACAGGCCGGCAGCGGCGATCGAGCTGACGTGATGGAAGCATTTCGCACCGATGGCATTGGCGAACGCGACCGTATTATGTGTGCCCTCGACGTTGACGGCCATCTGCTCCTCGGCGTCCGACTTCAGGTCGTAGATGGCGGCAAGGTGAAAGAAATGATCGATGTTCTTCGACAGCGTCTTGGTGTCTTCGCGCGACACGCCGAGTTTGGGCGCACGCAGGTCACCATATACCGGAACCGCTCTTGCCTTGGTCGTGCCCCAATATTCGAGCAGCGAAGCCACCTTGTCGGCGCTCGCTTCGCGCATGAGGAAGTATACGACGCTGCCCTTGCGGCCCAGCAGCTTCTTGACCAATCGCTTGCCGATGAATCCGGTTGCTCCAGTGACGAAATACTGCATGTGCCCCCCTTGTTGTTGTGAACTTTCAGGCTCCAATCATTGCAGGCTAAACCCTTGTTGGCAAGACCCGATGTGTCCCGGCATGCCGCATTAGAACCTGCGCTCTATGGCTTTAGAATGCCGTCTCTACTTTTGCCGCATACACTTCCATCATCAAAAAGCGCGTCGGATGGCCCGGCGTTCAGTCAACCAACGAATGGAGTTCATCATGGTGAAGAAATTGAAGACATTGGCAAAGTCCGACGACAAGCAATTGGCCGAAGCGGTACGCACATCGGCACAGCAGATCTGGCAGGCCGGCCTGGGCGCGTTTGCGAAGGCACAGGAAGAAGGCGGCAAGGTGTTCGCGAAGCTGGTCAAAGAGGGTACGGACCTTCAGAAGCGCACCCAGCAGCTGGCCGGAGGCAAGGTCTCCGGCGTTACCGATACGGTCACCAAGATGGCGGACAACGTCAGCAAACAGGCGTCGGGCTCATGGGACAAGCTGGAGCAGGTCTTTGAAGATCGCGTGTCGCGGTCGTTGAAGAGCTTGGGCGTACCAACGCAGAAAGACATACAGGCTTTAACAAAGCGTGTCGAGGAATTGAATAAGGCAGTGGCAAACCTGTCCGGCAAGAAGGCCGCCGCAACCAAGGCGCCGCCCCGCAAAGCGCCGGTGAAAGCAGCACCAAAAAAGGCCCCTGTCAAAAAGGCAGTGCGCAAAGCGACAAAAACAGCCGCAGCAAAATAATGCGGCACGGCGGCCGACAAGCCGGCCTGGATGCCGGCTTGCGGGCTTGATGCTATGAGACCAGGACTCTCCTGCGCAGCACAGGCACAACATGCCGCCCGAGCACTTGGCATAACTCGATGACGAAGACATCCCCGTTTGAAAGCCCGCGCCGCGTTCCACGCGCCGCATCCAGACATCAACCCAAGATCGGCCTGGCACTCGCCGGCGGCGGACTGCTTGGCGCGGTTTATGAAATTGGCGCCCTCGCCGCATTGCAGGAATCGGTAAAGGGACTGGACCTGAATAATGCCGATATCTTTGTCGGCATCAGTGCGGGCGGCATCATCGCAGCAGCGCTTGCGAATGGAATGTCCCCGCACCAGATGTGCCGGCTTTTTGTCGAAAGCGATCCGGACGATCCAACCACCAGCATGTTCCTGCCCCAGGCGCTATTGACGCCCGCATGGACCGAATTCTGCAGGCGGGGAACCGCGCTACCGGGACTGCTTGCATCATCTGTTGTCCATTATTTAAGAAACGGAACGCGGCCCGGTCTCGCCGGCTCCTTTGAGCGGCTGAAGGAGGCGCTGCCGACTGGCATTTTGTCTGGCGCCGGGATTGAACAGGCGATTGCACTTACGTTCGCCGCAGAAGGCCGCAGTGACGACTTCCGGGCGCTCAAGCGCAAGCTGGTCATCGTTGCGACAGATCTCGATTCGGGCGAACCGGTCCGCTTCGGTCAGCCGGGATTCGATCATGTTCCGATTTCCAGGGCGGCGCGCGCAAGTGCCTGCGTGCCGGGCATCTTTCCGCCCGTGGAGATCGATGGCCGTCATTTTGTGGACGGCGCCTTGCGCAAGACCCTGCATGCATCAATCGCACTGGATACCGGGCTTGACCTGCTGCTTTGCGTCAATCCCATCGTGCCCTATAACGCCCGTGCGGTTCATCCGCCCGGCAAACTGGCGAGCGGCGGTTTGACCTCGGTGTTGTCGCAGACTTTACGCGCGATCATCCATTCGCGCGTGGAGATAGGTATGGGTAACTACGCACTTGCTTACCCCGATACCGGCATCATGCTTATCGAGCCGAGCCAGGACGATGCCGATATGTTCTTCACCAATCTGTTCAGTTATAACAGCCGGCGCAGGATATGCGAAAACGCTTACCAGGACACGCGCATCATGTTGTGGCGGCGCCGGGACGAGATTGGACCATTGCTGGCACGGCACGGCCTGGAATTGAATCTTTCGGTGCTGCGGGATACCAGCCTGACGCTGGTGAAGACGCGGGTTCGGAAGCCGGCGAAACGCTCTGTGACGACGGACCTTGATGAAACGCTGGACAGCCTGGAGCGATACCTGAAAACCGGCGCTGCATAAGTGTTTAACCGGCTTCGCGATCGAGGCAAATGGCGTTTGTGGATTGATTTATCAATGTTATGCTAGCAAAAACGAAAGCAACAACGGGAGACGCCTAGCATGCAACCAAAAGCGCCGCGACGCACGCGCGAAAGAATCCTGGAGTTATCGCTGAGGCTGTTCAACGAGTTCGGCGAACCGAACATTACGACCACGGTGATTGCCGAGGAAATGAACATCTCGCCCGGCAACCTGTACTACCATTTCCGCAACAAGGACGACATCGTCAACTCGCTCTTTGCACAATTCGAGGCCGAGATCGGGCGCATGCTCGCGGTGCCTGCGGGGCGCAGGCCAAACATCGAGGACGTGTGGCTGTACCTTCACCTGATGTTCGAGCTGGTATGGCGCTACAGGTTTTTTTACCGCGATCTGAGCGACCTGCTCTCGCGCAATCGCAAGCTGGAGTTGCATTTCAAGCAAATCCTCGCCTACAAAATCCAGGTGGCGCAACAGCTCTGCATCGGTTTGCGTGCCGATAAGGCGCTCGAAGCAAGCGATCTCGAAGTCGATGCGTTGGCAACGAACATGGTGGTGGTAGCCACCTACTGGCTGTCCTACGAATATGTGCGCAATCCGCGCAAGTACAGCGAACAGCAAGCGATGGCCGATGCCCTTGCCCGCGGCTGTTACCAGGTGCTATCCCTGATCGGGCCATACCTGCGCGGAGAAACCCATCTTCTGTTCGAGAAGCTGGCCGAGGAATATCTTAAAAAACTCAAATAAGGACACCGCCATGGCTTGGACCAAATTCCCCTACTCCGACGACAGCTATCGCCATACGCCGGCATCGTTAAAGAAGGTGTGGGCGCGCCTGCACATCGGCGATGCAGAACCGTTCCCCAAGGATGCGGCCCTGGTCGATGCCTGGATCGCGTTCCACGCGGGTGATTTCGAACAAGCCGCGAAACTGGGTCTCGCGGAAGGCGTCGCCGGCTATACGGTAGCAAACAAGGCGAGCGCCATCTATGCCACCTATCTGGAGAAATCAGAGAAGAAGAAGCTGGCGATGTTCCAGGAGATTGCAGAACGATGCGAGGAGCAGCAGGCGGCGCAGCCGAAGAACGCCGCTGCATACTACTCCCACGCTTACGCGCTGGGCCGCTATGCGCAAGGCATCTCCATCGTCAAGGCGCTTTCCCAGGGTATCGGCAACAAGGTCAAGTCCAGTCTCGACATGACCATCAAGCTGGCGCCGAAACATGCCGATGCGCATATCGGCCTTGGCACCTATCACGCCGAAATTATCGACAAAGTAGGTGCGATGATCGGCGGATTGACTTATGGCGCCAAGAAGGAAGAAGGTCTCAAGCATTTCAAGACGGCGCTGGTCCTGAATCCGCAATCCGCCATCGCACGGGTCGAGTATGCCAACGGCCTGGTGATGCTGGAAGGAAAAAAGAAATTGAATGAAGCGGTTGCTCTTTACGAAGAGGCCGCTGCCTGCGTGCCGCTGGACGCCATG
>NZ_DAIUCO010000251.1:0-7821 GCF_036846085.1 Noviherbaspirillum sp.
CATCCCAACCTTCCCCCCTAGCCGGGCGCCCTGAAAGGGGGAAGGGGCCGTTCGGTTATCCGCACCGGCATCCAACAGGAGACAAGCATGCCCGAAGTACAAGCCCAACATCCGTGGTTGAAATCCTATCCTGCCGGCGTGCGCTGGGATGCGCCGCTTTCCACCAGCCCGGTGCCGCAGCTGCTCGATGATGCCGCCGCCCGCTGGCCGGACAATACCGCGCTCGACTTCATGGGCCGGAAAACCAGCTACCGTGAATTGCTGCAGCTGGTCGATCGCGCCGCAAAAGGTTTCCAGCAGCTCGGCGTCAAGCCCGGCGTGCATGTCGGCCTGTATCTGCCGAATACGCCGCATTACGTAATTAGTTTTTTCGGCGTGTTGAAGGCAGGCGGCACGGTGGTGAATTATTCGCCACTCGATGCGGAAAAAGTCCTTGCGCACAAAGTCGAGGATAGCGAGACGGACATCATGGTCACGCTCGACCTGGCGGTGCTGTATCCGCAGATGGCGGATCTTCTCGGCCGCAGCCGCCTGAAAAAGCTGATCGTCGGCGACCTTGCCGAGATGACCGCGCAGCCTGATCCGGTTCGCGCGCACATGCAGAAGGGCGGCCTGCTGGCCGAGGTGCGGCAGGACGATCATCATATGCGCTTCGCCGCGTTGATCGAGAACGATGGCGCCTTCCAGCCCTATCCGGTCACCGACCCCGACGCCACCATCGCGGTGCTCCAGTACACCGGCGGCACCACCGGTCTGCCGAAAGGCGCGATGCTCAGCCATGCCAATCTCACTACCGCCTGCAACCAGATTCATGCCGTCACCAGCGGCGATCCGAAAGTGCTGGAAGAGGGCAAGGAGCGGGTGATGGCGGTGCTGCCGCTGTTCCATATCTATGCGCTGACGGTCAACATGCTGTTCGGGCTGCGCATGGGCGCGGAACTGGTGCTGCATACCCGCTTCGATCTCGATGCGGTCATCAAGGATCTGGCGGAGAAAAAGATCACCGTCTTCCCCGGCGTGCCGACGATGTACACCGCCATCATCAACCACCCGGAGATTGGCAAGTTCGATCTCAGCGCGCTGAAGTTTTGCGGGTCCGGCGGTGCGCCGCTGCCGGTTGAGGTGAACCAGCAGTTCCAGCGCCTGACAGGCTGCTCGCTGGCGGAAGGCTGGGGCATGACGGAAACGTCGCCTACCGGTACCTTCACGCCGGTCTACGGCAAGCAGAAAGTCGGCTCCTGCGGACTTCCTACGGTCGGCGTGACGCTCAAGTTCGTCAGCGTGGATGACCCGTCGGTGGAAGTGCCGCTCGGGGAACGCGGCGAGATGTGCATCAAGGGACCGAACGTGATGAAGGGCTACTGGAAGAAGCCGGAAGCGACGGCCGCATCGATGACGCCGGACGGATTTTTCCGTACCGGCGATGTCGCCTACATGGACGAGGACGGTTTCGTGACTATCGTCGACCGCACCAAGGACATGATCCTGTGCGGCGGCTACAACGTCTATCCGCGCATTGTCGAAGAAGCGATCTACGAACATCCGTCGGTAGCCGAAGTCAGCGTGATCGGCGTGGAGGACAGTTATCGCGGACAGTCGCCGAAGGCGTTCATCACGCTCAAGCAGGGCGCGCCATCATTCACGCTGGACGAATTGAAGACCTTCCTCAAGCGGCGCCTGGGCAAGCATGAAATGGTGCAGGCGATGGAGATACGCGACCAGTTGCCGAAGACACCGGTAGGCAAGCTGTCGAAGAAGGAGCTGTATGAGGAAGAGGCAAGGCGTGGTGCGGAGAAGCAGGCGACCGGCAATGCGTGATCAGGCTGCGCGTGAAACTGCAAGGCGGCGCTTGTGCTGAATGAATGAAGGGGCCGTAACACGAACGTCTTGGCATGAAACGTTTTGCGTTACGGCCCCTTGCCGGGAAGCTGGGTGAACCGGAAATCTAACTACGCATTACCGAGGTGTGCCTCGACGCAGCAGATTCACGATGGCCAACAGGATCACGGCACCCAGGAACGACACGAGCAGCGAAGAGATACTAAAGTCGTTCTGGTTGATCGTGCCGGTACCGAACAACGGAGCCAGGAGCCAGCCGCCTAGCAGTGCGCCCACGATACCGACGATGATGTTCAGGAACATGCCCTGGCTTGCATCCGTTCTCATGACCAGGCTGGCGAGCCAACCGAGAATACCGCCCACTACGATCCAGATAATAAAGTTCATGCTAACCTCCATGTGATGTTAATAAAATTGCTATTTAATAGACTGGCTACACAATAAATGGTTCATAGCCCGCTTCACACTTCTGCTGCAAGTCACGGATGACAGAAGAGGCTGCCTGGGTTCTTCCGTGTATCACGCGCTTTCTCTCCGCTTCAAATTCCTCCTCGAATTTTCCGCGTCAAGGTTCCTGCTCCGCTGCGGCGATTCGTGCAGACGGATCCCGCAAATCGCTTGTTGCAAGGACGATGCCTGTCGCAGGCATCGCTTGCCGGTTCAGCCGGCTTTGCCCGATGTGCGTCCACCGGGACCGGTCCCCGCTTCGACCAACGTCGACAGCGGGATAAAAGTCTCGCCGTCTTCCACCAGCACGGTCGAACCTTCCTTTGTCCTGCTCAAGTCAGTCCCATATGCATAGGCATCCTCCTTGTCGTTAAACGACGCCAGCGGTTCCTCGAATCCCTTTTCCGATACATCCCATCTGCCTTTGATGCCCGGTGATATGCAGATCACCACGGCCTCTTTCTGATCGAAACCCATGCCTTGTCTCCTTGTGTCTCCGCCGTCGGCTGTCCGAACCGGTGTGGGATGTGAATGGTTGCGCTCCCTGACCGTTCTGCCCGTCATGCCTGGAAGACGGGAAGTCACGCTTGAGCCAACGCTTATCGGGTCAGCGTCGCTTATCGCGGCATGTGCATATCCTTATGCGCATCGCTTCCGCACTTTTTTCTATACCGGTTGCTGTCGGTGACCGTTGAACGCGCCGCGCGCCGTGATTTACCGGTGCCTGGCCGGACAATCGTCGTCCGGTTGCGGGACTGGATCCACGCGCATTCGCGATGCAATGCAGGATGCTGCTTCGATAGGTGTGCCGCCGCCGGCGAATCCGGTCATGCGCGGCATCCGCTGCGCTTGCCGATACTGCCCCAAGGTTTTTGCAACCACATCCCTGTTCATGACAACCTCCTTGTCATTGCCCGGACTTCCAAGCGCGTCATCAAGACGTTCTTTACATTGCGGGTTGCCTAGGTAGTGCAATTCCTGTGCCCGTATGACGCATCACCGGCGCGGCGGCTTACTGTGATTCGGCAATTTTCTCTTGTAAATGTTCCATGCCCTATTGAAAACAATACAGCGCAATGCAGACGCTTTGATCGCGAATAAAGCCGTTTCCTGGGGGAGATATGTTGCCTAGTGATATCCCTCTCCCGCTCTTACCTTGCCCCGGAAAATCCAGAATACAAAGACGGTGTAGGCAAGAATCATCGGCAGAAGAATGACCGCGCCCACAAGGAAGAACTTTTGCGACGGCACCGTCGTGGCGGCGTCCCAGATGGTCAGGGTAGGAGGAACCATGTACGGCATGTTGGAAATGATCAGTCCGGCGAATGCAAGCAGGAACAGGCCGATTGCGGATGCAAAGGGTGTGATTGTCTTGCCGAGCCGGATGCCGCGCCAGCATAGCCAGGCAAGGAGCAGCGTGGCGAGCGGCACCTGGGAAAGGAAATAGAAATTGGGTGTGCTGAACCAGCGTTCGGCGATGCGCTCGATCTCCAGCGGTGTCCAGACGCTGACGATGCCGATGAACAACAAAAGTGCGAACAGCAACGGCACGCCGATGCGGCGGGCGCGCCGTTCGATCTCGCCCTCGGTCTTCATCATCAGCCATGTGGCGCCGAGGAGTGCGTAGCCGGCCACCAGCGCAACGCCGCACATCAGGCTGAATGGGGTGAGCCAGTCGAATGCATTGCCGGCATACTGGCCATCCTCGATCGGGATCTCCTGCAACACCGCGCCCAGCACCAGGCCCTGGGCGAATGCAGCCAGTGTCGATCCGGCCGCGAAGGAAATGTCCCACTTCCTCTGACGCGGCTTGGCCACCCATCGGAATTCAAACGCCACGCCGCGAAAGATGAGCGCCAGCAACAGTACGAGAACCGGCAGGTACACCGCCGGCAGGATGATCGCAAACGCGATCGGAAAGCCGACCCATAACGTGATGCCGCCCATGACCAGCCAGGTCTCGTTGCCGTCCCAGAACGGCGCCACCGAGTTCATGATCACGTCGCGGTCTTCCTCATTCGGATAGTAGGGAAAGAGAATTCCGATGCCGAGGTCGAAACCGTCCAGCACGACATACAGTGCCACCGCCGCGCCGAGGACCAGCGTCAGCACGATGGGTAGGTAATAAGCCTGATCGTTCAAGATGGCGTTCATGCCGGGTCTCCTGCAGACAGGGGGCGGTTGGGCAGCGCATTCGGATCCTCCACCGGTTTCGGCCCGCGCCGCAGCATGCGGTAGATGTAGAAAATGCCGACGGAGAACACCACGAAATACACGATCACGAACAGCGCCAGAGATAAGGCGACAGTCGACGCGGCGACCGGCGATGCAGCGTCGGCGGTGCGCAATATGCCGTAGGCGATCCACGGCTGCCGCCCGACTTCGGTCACGATCCAGCCGGCGATGATTGCGACGAAGCCCAATGGCCACGCATAGCCGAGCGGCTTGAGAAACCAGGTGGCGGAAAACAGCCGCTTGCGCCACCACAGGTAGACGCCGGTAAAGCCGATCGCCAGCAGCAGAAGGCCGATGCCCACCATCACGCGGAACATGAAGAACACCGGCACGACCGGCGGTCGGTCTTCCGGCGCGAAATCGAGCAGGCCGGGGAAACGGCCATTCGGATCATGCGTGATGATCAGGCTGCCGAGCTTAGGGATGGAAATCTCGGCCACGTTGCGCTCGGCTTTCTCGTCCGGCCATGCGAACAGTACGAGCGGCGCCGGATGGGAGCTGTCCCAGTGGGCTTCCATTGCAGCCACCTTGGCTGGCTGGTGCTTGCTTGTATTCAGGCCGTGCAGGTCGCCGACCAGGATCTGGATCGGTGCCAGCACCGCCAGCATGCCCAGTCCCATATGCACCATGGTGCGGGCTTCGCGTTCGAACTTGCCCGCCAGGACATAGCGTGCGCCGGTCGCCAGCACCACCACCGAGGTGGTGAGATATGTGGCGATCATCATGTGGGTGAAGCGGTACGGAAAGCTCGGATTGAAGATGATTGCCCACCAGTCGAGCGGATAGGCGATGCCGTTGCGCATCTCGAATCCGGCCGGCGTGTGCATCCAGCTATTCGCCGACAGGATCCAGAAGCCGGACAGCGCCGTGCCCACCGCCACCATGATCGAGGCAAAGGTATGCAGCCAGGGCGGCACCCTGTTCCAGCCGAACAGCATGATGCCCAGAAAGCTGGCCTCGAGGAAAA
Organism: Noviherbaspirillum sp.; assembly: GCF_036846085.1. Classification (NCBI taxonomy): domain Bacteria; kingdom Pseudomonadati; phylum Pseudomonadota; class Betaproteobacteria; order Burkholderiales; family Oxalobacteraceae; genus Noviherbaspirillum; species Noviherbaspirillum sp. Next base: position 5,489 of record NZ_DAIUCO010000251.1, read on the forward strand.
ACGCGGTCAGTACTTCGTAGCCGAACAGGGGACCGATCGCGGGGCCGATGACTTCGGAGAAGCGGCTCCAGTTGGTGCCGATCTGGTATTCCATCACGATGCCCGACACCACGCCCATGGCGAACGACACGGCGAAGATCTTGGTCCAGAAGCGTGCCAGCGTGTGCAGGTACTGCTCGCCGCTTCGCAGCCAGCGTATTTCCAGTGTGGCGATGAATGCGGCAAGGCCGATGGAAAAAGCCGGGAAGATGATATGGAAGCTGACCGTAAATGCGAATTGGATGCGCGCAAGCAGGGTGGCGTCCACACCGGCAAATGTTTCCATAGGGATCTCCGAACGGGGTTATGAGCATTGCCGCCCGCCTTTCGACATGAAACCGATGACGAATGTTCATCAACAGTATCTAAGCGGAAGACCGTAATGATTTGCTTGGCGGTGCTTGAAGGTTATGACAGCCCCTAGGCATGAATGCTGCATCTTGGCGTGCAAATTGGAGAGAATCGATGGATACAACAGCCCGTACACTGAAATTGCAGATTTACCGTTACGACCCCGATACCGGCAACGCCCCGTATAACCAGGAACTGGAAGTCCCGGTGGGCCACAACGACCGGATGCTGCTGGACGTGCTGGTCAAGATAAAGAACGAGATTGACGACACGCTCTCGTTCCGGCGCTCCTGCCGTGAGGGCATCTGCGGGTCGGACTCGATGAACATCAATGGCAAGAACGGTTTGGCCTGCCTGACCAACATCCGGGAATTAAAACAACCGGTGGTGCTGCGGCCCTTGCCCGGCTTCCCGGTGATACGCGATCTCTTTGTCGACCTCACGCAGTTCTGGAAGCAGTTCCACTCGATCAAGCCATGGCTGGTGAACGACACCCTGCCGCCGGAGCGCGAACGCCTGCAAACGCCGGAGGAGCGCGACCAGTTGAACGGCCTTTATGAATGCATCCTGTGCGCCTGCTGTTCGTCATCCTGCCCCAGTTACTGGTGGAACCCGGACAAGTTCGTCGGTCCCGCCGGCCTGCTGCAGGCACACCGCTTCATCGTGGACAGCCGCGATCAGGCCACCAGCGAGCGACTGGACAATCTTGAAGACCCTTATCGCCTGTTCCGCTGCCGCACGATTCTCAATTGCGCCGATGTGTGTCCGAAGGGCCTGAACCCCGGCGCGGCAATCGGGCAGATACGCGACATGCTGGTCATGCGGGCGGTCTGAGTCATTATTTCGAGACGTGTAAAAACTACCCGCGCGCGAACAAAGTTCAACGTCGTCGCAAGGAATGCACGTAGGGGAGTTTCCTGGGATTACCGCGCTGCGCCGGCGGCATAATGGCCGCGGACAGGCATACGGCATCGCTGCGGCAGCGCGATGCCGCACAGGGACATGTCTTACCCGCATTCTGCAGCTTTCGAATCGATGCATCGTGGCCAGCGCCGAATTCCGTTTCTATGCCGAGTTAAACTTCTTCCTGGCGCCAGCCTGCCGGCAGCGCCCCTGCATCCGCGCATTCCCGCGCGACGCCACCGTCAAGCACATGATCGAAGCGCTCGGTGTGCCGCATACCGAGGTCGATCTCATGCTCGTGAACGGCGAACCGGTCGACTTTTCCTATCGCCTGGCGGATGGCGACCAAGTCAGCGTCTATCCGTGCTTCGGCGGCGTCGACATCGCACCGCTGGCGAAACTGCGCGAGCCCGAGGGAGAAGCGCCGCGATTTATTGCCGATGCGCATCTGGGCCAGCTTGCCAAGCACCTGCGCATGCTCGGTTTCGATGTGCTGTACCGCAACGACTACGGCGATTCGGAGGTGGCGGCGATCGCTGCCGACGAGAACCGCATCGTCCTCACGCGCGACCGCGATCTGCTCATCCGCAAGGACATCGTGCGCGGCGCGTATGTGCACGCGATCGACGGCGACGAGCAGGTGATAGAAGTTATCCGGCGTTTCCGGCTGGCGGCCAGCGCCCGTGCACTGACCCGCTGCCTGAACTGCAACGGCATGCTGCGCACCGTGGAAAAGAGCGCGGTGGCCGACCGGGTGCCGCACCATAGCCGGCATCACTACCAGCACTTCTACGAATGCGATGCCTGCGCGCAGGTGTACTGGGAAGGATCGCACGCTGCCCGCATGCGGGAGCGGGTGGCGCGGATGCTGAACGGCGCCGCGGGCGATGCAGCGCCGTGACTGTTTTCGAGGCGGCTCGCGCTGCCCGGCGTACAACCTTACGCGTACGTGCTTCGGACGGAAAACGATCCGCCCGCGGCGTTTCCGACGGTGCTCAGTGGATGATTTTGTTGAGGAAGTCGCGTGCGCGGTCCGAGCG
>NZ_DAIUCO010000252.1:0-7810 GCF_036846085.1 Noviherbaspirillum sp.
CTCAAGGGCGATCCGGTAGGCGGATGGCTTGAGTTCGAGGTTGTCGCGGATATGCACCGGCGGCGACAGGAAGCCGACTTCCTGCGCGAATTTCTTGCGTATGCCCTTGATCCGGCGCAGCAGTTCGCCGCTCTGGCCCTTGTCCACCAGCGGAATCAGGCGGTAGCCGACTTCGAGGCCAAGGATATCCACCGGCATGATGTCCTGCCAGCTCGCCTCTTCCATTTCCGGCGCGGCGACCGCCACTTCCGGCTCAGGAGGCGGTGCTTCCGCCGCTTTCTTCGCGCGCTGCGACAGCATGTAAGCCCCGCCTGCCATGATCCCGGCCAGGAACAGGAATGCCACGTGGGGCATGCCGGGGATCATGCCCATGCCGCCGATGATGGCGGCGGTAATGTACAGCACCTGCGGCTTGGCGAACAACTGGCCGACAAGCTGGCTGCCGATATCCTGTTCGCTGGCGACGCGCGACACCACCACGCCGGCGGCGGTGGAAATGATCAGCGAGGGAATCTGTGCAACGAGGCCGTCACCGATCGCCAGCAGGGTGTAATTCTTCAACGCCGCATCGAACGCCATTTCATGCTGGACCATGCCGACGATCAGGCCGCCGACGACGTTGATGACGGTGACGATGATGCCTGCGATCGCATCGCCGCGCACGTATTTGCTGGCGCCGTCCATCGCGCCGTAAAACTCGGCTTCCTGGCCGACTTCGGTCCGGCGGCGGCGGGCTTCCTGCTCGCCGATCAGGCCGGCATTCAGGTCGGCATCGATCGCCATCTGCTTGCCGGGCATTGCGTCCAGGGCGAACCGGGCGCCCACTTCGGCGATCCGGCCTGCGCCCTTGGTCACCACCGTGAAGTTGATGATGGTAAGGATCACGAACACCACGATACCGACGGTATAGTTGCCGCCGATGAGGAAGTGGCCGAAGGCTTCGATCACCTTGCCGGCCGCGTCGGGGCCGGTATGGCCGTCCGTCAGCACCACGCGGGTGGAAGCAACGTTGAGCGACAGGCGCAGCATGGTCGATACCAGCAGCACGGTCGGGAACACCATGAAATCGAGCGGCTTCACTGTGTACAGCGCGGTCAGCAGCACGATCACCGACAGGGCGAGATTGAAGCTGAAAAAAATGTCGAGGATGAATGGCGGCAAGGGCAGCACCATCATCGCCAGCATCATCACGATCAGCAGCGGCGCCGCAAATGCCTTGCTCGCGCTGCCGGTAAGCCAGGGCGGAATTCTCAGGCTGTTCATTGCATCATCCCGTTACCTGCTGCCGGTTGCGTACCGGCCTGGAGTGGATCGAGCTGCGGCGGCACCTCGATCTTGCGCGGCACATCCGGACGCTCGCCGCCGTGCTTGTTGTAGGTGCGCAATTGGAATACATAAGCCAGTACTTCAGCGACTGCCGTATACAGCGCTTCGGGGATCTCGTCGCCCAGTTCGGTATGGCGGTAGAGTGCACGGGCAAGCGGCGGCGCTTCCAGCAGCGGCACCTTGTGCTCGGCGGCCAGTTCGCGAATCTTTGCCGCCACTTCGTCGGCGCCCTTTGCAACGACCTTCGGTGCGCCCATGGCGCCGTCGGCATACTTGAGCGCCACCGCATAGTGGGTCGGGTTCGTGACCACCACGTCGGCGGTCGGCACTTCGGTCATCATTCTGCGGCGGGCCATCTCGCGCTGCAGGGAGCGGATCTTCGCCTTGACCTGCGGATCGCCATCGGATTCTTTGGCTTCCTGGCGCAGTTCCTCGCGCGTCATCATGAGCTTCTTGGCGTAACTCCACATCTGGTAAGGCGCATCGATCATCGCCACGACCGCCAGCCCGCCGACGATGGCAATGAAGCCGCCCATCAGCAGCCGTCCGAGATGGGCGCCGCCGGATTCGAGCGGCTCGACCGCGAGGGTCAGCATCGCATCGATCTGGCTCGACACCACCAGCCAGGAAATCGTCCCGACGAGGACGGCCTTGATGATCGCCTTGAGCAGTTCCACGCCTGCGCGGGCCGACACCAGGTTGCCGAGACCATTGATCGGATTCAGGCGGTCGAACTTTGGCATCAGCGCCTTGCCGGAAAAGAGCCAGCCGCCGATCAGGAGGGGCGACGCAGCGGCAACCACCATGAGGAGTACCGCGAGGGGAGCGAAGGCAATCAGAAGATCGACCACGTGTACGCTCAGGCCGGCGACCAGCAGGTTGAAGTCGAACGCCTGCTCGCGGTTGAGTGCCAGTCCGGACGCCAGCATCCGGTTGAGCTGGCGGACCATGCTTTCACCGGTAAACCAAAGGCCGCACCCGGCCGCCAGCAGCACGGTGCAGGTGGCGAGCTCGCGCGAACGCGGGACATCGCCCTCCTCCCGGGCTTGCTCCAGCCGTCTTGGCGACGCTGGTTCGGTTTTTTCAAGTTCGCTGTCTCCGGCCATTGCCGACTCCCATGGCGATCCTCACAATCTGGGGACCGATTAGAGACGATTATTGACGGAATGCAACAAATACGATCGTGGGAACAGGCAGGGAAACCTGCCGCTTTTCAGGGGCGGCAGGTCGGAGGCGGGCATTTACAGCTTGAGGCTTTGTGCCCAGGCCAGGGCAGACAGGTGCGCATCGTTGACCTGCTTCGGGCTGATGCACAGCGATGTGGCCATCGCCTCGACTTCAGCCGTATTGAGCTCGCAGGCCTCGGCCAGTGCGAGGAAGGGACCGTAGATGCCTTCGCGGGTGAGCAAGGCTTCCGATACCGCGTCGGAAAGCTGCACTTTTTCGAGCACGTCCTCCATCGGCACGCCAAAGAGCTTGTCGAGAAGCGAGAACATGCCTGCCACGAAGAGGTTCTCCGCCTCGTTTTTCGGCAGGAAGGTCTGGCCGAGCAGTTCCGCGAAACGGCCGCGAATGACTGCCGTTTCCATCAGGACCGGCGAATAGCTGGAGGTCGACGCCGTCGCCAGCAGGAGCGCAAGCCAGCGGTAGAGCGGCGTATAACCAAGCATCGTGACCGCGTGCTTGAGCGACTGGATTTCGCAGCCGAGGCCGAAACCGGCGGAGTTGATGTACCGCAGCAGCTTGTAGGACAAGGCCGCGTCGCGCTTGAGCAGGCCTTCGAGCTGGCGGACGTCGGCGTTCTGCCGCACCATGTCCATCAACTGCAGGATCATCGTCTGGGCAGGGTTGAGTTCCTTCATGCCGTTGCCCTGGCGCGGCGTCAGGTGCAGTTTGCCGACGAAAGCATGGATGCCCAGCTTGGCGCATACGTCGTACTGCTCCCAGCTCGATACGCCCCGCGCGACCATGCGGGTCGCGGCGATATCCAGCGAACGGTAGAGCTGCACATGGGCGACAAAATTGCCGACATTGAGCGGCGTTTCCACATGCGTCATTTGTGTCAGGATCGAGCGGTCCACCGCCGCCAGCTTGGCGCCGCGCAGCGATACGCCATACCCCGCCCCCCGCAGCGCCCTGATCGCCGGCAGCACCTCCGGGTCGGCCAGATCGTCGCCGTACACGGCGATCACCGTGCCCTTGGACGGCAGGCTTGCGTACGCGCCGGCTTTCAACGTGGCCGCCGATGCGGCGATGAAGACAAGGTGGTTGCCCATCAGCGGGCTGCCGTCGCCGGCGCTCGCGAGGTCGGAAACGAACGTTGCCAACGCCTCCGCGTCCGCATCGCTCGGACGTTCCAGCGCATCGGCATTTTTCTGCCAGCACAGTTCGTATCCGATCACCTCTTCCTGCAGGTTCAGCAGGGGCTCTCGGACAATGAAATTCTCATCTTGCATAGGATGTTCTTTGATTAAGCAGGTAAATCGGCGATGACATGCTGTGAACGTTGCATGCCTGGCATCCACTGCTCCATGCCGGAAGACCGGCGCGGCGGATGCCCGGCACGCGCACTACTGGTTCAGGCGCCGACCTTTTCCAGTTTCTCGAAGATCTTCGACAGTTTTTCGTCGAGCGTGGCGGCGGTGAATGGCTTCACCACGTAGCCGTTGGCGCCGGCCTGGGCCGCCGCGATGATGTTTTCCTTTTTCGCTTCCGCCGTCACCATCAGTACCGGCAACTTCGACAGCGCGGCGTCGGCGCGGATGTTCTGCAGCATCGTCAGCCCGTCCATCACCGGCATGTTCCAGTCGGAAATGACGAAGTCGAATTGCTCGCTTCTCAGCTTGGACAGCGCCATCGAGCCGTCTTCGGCCTCGTCAACGTTGGTATAGCCAAGCTCCTTGAGCAGGTTGCGCACGATGCGGCGCATCGTCGAGAAATCGTCTACTACCAGGAATTTTGTATTCGGACCAGCCATGAATGACTCCAATAATTCTTAACACTGTTATCGGCCTTATCGGCCGTTCAACACCAAAACTTGAGGGTCCTGCCGCAGGCTATTATGCACCGTGTCATCCCTCGCCGTAGTCAAAGGATGACGAAAACCAACGATTTTCTGTGCACCTGAAAACGAACTGCCGCCTTCGTTTATCTTCTGATAACCATTCGCTGTATGCGACCGTGCCGGAGGCTGCCGCATCACACCCGCAGCGCCCGGCTGCTGTTCGCCGCAAGATATTCCAGCACCATGCGCGGCAAGGCCTGCAGGGCGCCGACCTCGTGGGCCGCGCCGACAGCGATTGCTTCCCGCGGCATGCCGAACACCACGCAGCTCGCCTCGTCCTGTGCGAAGTTATGCGCGCCGGCGTTGCGCATGCGCAGCATGCCCGCGGCGCCGTCCTTGCCCATGCCGGTCAGGATGACGCCGACCGCGTTCTTGCCCGCGCATTCCGCGGCAGATTCGAAGAGCACGTCGACCGACGGCCGGTGCCGGTTGACCGGCGGCCCCTGGTCCAGCCTGGTGACATAGTTTGCCCCGCTGCGCGCCAGCAGAAGGTGGGAATGCCCCGGGGCGATGAATGCATGTCCCGGCAAAACCCGCTCGCCGCCCGCCGCTTCGTTAACGGAAATTTTGCAGAGGCTATCCAGCCGTTTCGCAAAGGAGCGGGTGAAACCCTCGGGCATGTGCTGCGTGATCAGGATGCCCGGGCAATCCGACGGCATCTGCATGAGGAAGTCCTTGATCGCTTCGGTACCGCCGGTTGACGCCCCGATGATGATCAGCTTTTCGCTGCTCATGAGCGGATTGCGGAGCATCGGCAGCGCGCCACCTCCGGTGGCCGGACCGGCCGGCGCAATCGCGCGGGCACGGATGCGTGCCTTTGCCGCGCCGCGCACCTTGTCGGCGATGGTGTCCGCGTATTCCTGCATGCCGCTCTGGATCGACAGCTTCGGCTTCGTAACGAAATCGACCGCACCGAGTTCAAGGGCGCGCAAGGTAATCTCCGACCCGCGTTCGGTCAACGACGACACCATGACCACAGGCATCGGCCGCAGCCGCATCAGCTTTTCAAGAAAGTCCAGGCCGTCCATGCGCGGCATCTCGACGTCCAGCGTCAGGACGTCGGGGTTGGTTTGCTTGATCATTTCCCGGGCCACGATCGGGTCCGGCGCAACGCCGACCACCTGCATGTCAGGCTGCCGGCTGATGATCTCTGTCATGACGCTGCGGATCAGCGCCGAGTCGTCCACGATCAGTACCTTGGTTTTCATAGTGTTGTCTGGCTGTGACTGTGCATTGAATATGACCGGTCAAAACAATTCGACCGCGCCGGCGACCGGTGTCGACAGCAGGCGTTGCGCGTAATCCTGCTCGCGGTTCACCAGCGTATTGTTGTTGAGCTGCTTGAGCTTCTTGACCAGCACCTTGCCGGTACGCGGGAAGTAGTACACCTTGCGGGGATAAATGTCGTTCAGATCCTCGGCCATCGTGCGGATGTTTTCGGCGCGCAGGTACTCGCGCACGAAGTTCGCATTGCGCTCCCCTACATTGATGGCGACGAATCCGCGCAGCACGTTGCCGCCGCCAAACACCTTCGCCTCCAGGTTCTCCCGCCTTGCACCGGCTTTCAACAGATCGTTGATCAGCACTTCCATTGCGTAGGTACCGTACCGCATCGATGCCGATACCGGGCTGTCCGCGTCCGAGCCGCCGTCCGGCAGCATGAAGTGGTTCATGCCGCCGATGCCGGACACCCTGTCCCTGATGCATGCGGAAACACAGGAGCCGAGCACGGTCACGATGACCATGTCCTTGCAGGTGTAGTAGTACTCGCCCGGCAGTATCTTGGCCGCGTCGCAATCGAATGTCCGGTCGTAATAGACATTGGTTGCAAACTGTTCTTCGAATCCTTCTTTCATATCATGCTTCTCATGGCATTTCGGGTCGCACCGGCCATGCCGGGTGTGGTGGGGGCGCTGCCGCGGTGAGTGGAGAGTTCGTACACGGTCTTGCCCCTGAGCTTGAACGCATCGCTTACATACAGGAAGTTTTCCGAATGCCCGGCGAACAGCAGCGCGTCCGGTTTCATCAGCGGCGCGAATCGGGACAATATTTTCCCCTGTGTCGGCTTGTCGAAATAAATCATTACATTGCGGCAGAAGATCGCATCGAAGGGCCCTGTTACGGGCCATTTGTCGGCCAGCAGATTGAGCGGTTGAAAGGTGATCAACTGGCGCAGTTCCTGCCTGACTCTGACCATCCCCTCCTGCCGGCCCTTGCCGCGCAGGAAGAAGCGTTTCATCCGCTCCGGTGACATCTTCTCCACCCTTTCCATCGGATAAACACCGTTAGACGCCGTCGCCAAAACATTGGTATCGATATCGGTGGCCACGATCTGGACCGGCGGCGTCAGGCTCCCGAAGGCTTCGCACAAGGTGATCGCGATAGAGTACGGTTCCTCCCCGGTGGAACTGGCGGCGCACCACACCGACATCGGCTCGCCTTTGCGCATGGCATGGTCGGCCAGCAACGGAAAATGATGCGCCTCGCGAAAGAAGGACGTCAGGTTGGTGGTCAGCGCATTGGTAAAGGCTTCCCATTCCGAATGATCCGGCCGACTTTCAAGGTCGTCCAGGTACTGCTGGAAGGACTGGATGCCGGTTGCGCGCAGGCGTCTCGCCAGCCGGCTATAGACCATTTCCTGCTTGCTTTCCGAGAGTGCGATTCCGGCGTTCCGGTAAATCAGGGTCCGCACACGCTCAAAATCGCGCGAAGTGAATTCGAACTCCTTGCTGGAGTCCGGCCTGGTTTGTTTTGATGCAGTCAGCACGCTGCGCTTCTTTCATATAAACCGGTGGTCCGACACGCCGCGCCGGCAGCGTCCGGATGTACCGTCTTGCCTTTTCCGTCATCGTGCGTGCGCAAACCGATCCTTGCGAAAAATTGCACCGCAGCAGTGCTCACCATACCCCCACCGCGCTGCCGGCGATGAGCAGAACAAAGCGCCATTCCCGTATCTGTTGATTCGTTCAAATGAAATGCCTCTACGCCGATGGATGCATCAGAATTCTTCCCATTCCCCACCCGGAACAGGCGCCGGCGTGGTGCGGGGCTGCGCATCCGGATGGACTTTCAACGCACGCGCCGGTGAAGCGGATTTTGCGACGGCCACCGCACGCACAGGCGCCGGCTTCGATGTCATTGCCGACACCGGCCCGCTCGTCTTGCCCGTCGCCGCATGCATCGCCGACAGTTTGAACACTGCCACTGCATCAGCCAGCGCGCCGGCCTGCGTCTGCATGCTTTGTGCCGCTGCCGCCGCCTGCTCCACCAGCGCCGCGTTCTGCTGCGTCATTTCATCCATCTGGCTGATGGCGCGGCTGACTTCCTGTATTCCCCCGCTCTGCTCTTCGCTGGCGGCGGTGATTTCGCTCATGATGTCGGCGACATGCTTGACCGAGGTCACGATCTCGTTCATCGTCG